>CASCWU010000013.1 GCA_949155905.1 uncultured Lachnospiraceae bacterium | reverse complement strand
GTAGAATCCCTTTACAGCCGAATCACCCTCCGTCACTGTATCGAATACAATACTTCCTGTCTCATATTCTTGATAATCTGCTACCTGTACTGCAGTCGGCGCACTCTTTCTCGGCTCCTCTACACCTAAATCATACAGCACTACCTCAACGGAATCACCCGGATTCATCTTGCCTGTTTCCACACAAAAGCTTCCGTCCGGCTCTGTCTGACCAGTATAGCTTCGCTCTCCAACCGTTACTGTAACACCATAGCATTCCTTCGCCTTGAGCGGCACGACCTCGCCCTTAATCTGGCGCTCGGCACTGCTTGGCAGATAAACCGTCGGCTTATTCGGCCCACCCTCTACTACCTTCATGCTCCGCTTCCGGCTCGCACGCAGCAGAGAATCTACGGTATAAATCGTTACAGTTTCCCCAATCTCCGGTATCGGCACCTTAATCGTATAGACACCCTTGGAAATCTTTACAGTCGTCTTGATCATCTCAAGCTTTTCGTCATAAAGCTCACTGTAACGGTAACGATTCAGGGAATCCTTTGTCCCATAAACCGCTGAACCAATCATCGCTATCGGCAAGGCATCCTCATCTTTGAGCTTTCCTTTTACTACCGTATGTGTATTTTTAATCGTCACGGAAATCGTCGGGCGGTTCGGCCCGGTTCGCTTTACTTGTACGGTTACAGTATCACTTACCCGCCCGGCTCTGTCCTTGACATACAGCTCTAGCTTTTCCCCGGAAGGCTGATTTGGAAGTGCATATGCAAAGCTTCCATCCTTTTCTACCTTTGTCGAATAAGTCTTTCCTGAGGCCTTAATATAAACCGTTGCTTCCGGCGTAGCACTTCCTTTGATAGAAGCCATCCGGTTGCTGTAGGTATTTACAGTAGGCACCTGCAAAATTTCTTTATCAATGTTATCTACCACTACCTTTGTCACCGTTATATTTCCACGGTTATCCTCTGCCCGGAAGCTATACATTCCGTTCTCTGTCGCCGTCACCTTTCCGTCTGTAACCTCCGGCGCCTTCTCCCAGACCAAAGGATCCTTTTCGGCATCTCCTTTATAATACTGCAAGCTTTTCATACCGTTTGCATCGTTAGCCTTGACAGACAATACCACATTTCGTTCTGTCGGAATCGTTACATTCGGTGTCACGACCAGGTTCGGGCCTGTCATATCTATGGATGGCCTGAAGTTGCCGCAATAATACTTACTACCTCCATCCACCGACAGCGTATTGACATACCAGGATTCCTGTGCTAAAAACTGACTGGCCTCCTCTGTCCCCTCCGTCAAAAAGACATAATTCTCCGGCAGCTTCACACTCCAGTTGTTATCTGCCGTTACTGCAATATTTCCTGCCTTGGCCCGTTCCTCCAGCCAGGAAATAAAGAAATTCTGGGAACTGACATAGCCGCCTAAAAGCTGCTTTTTTACAATATCCTGATTGGCCTCTGTTGGCTTTAAAATCTTATCACACGCCAAAATCATCGTATCGTCTGGCTTAACCGGAACTCCGTTAATTGTCAGAGAGGTGACGCGGTTTGTGTGATTGATTTTCTTCCCGGAAACATCATACCGCGGCGCTACCGATGGATCAATCGTATATTCCACTCCGTCAAAAATACGGAAATTACTCCAATCCTCTCTCCAGTCTGCGGAAAACAGCGGCGGCAGAACATAATCCCAATCCGGCTCCTCCCAAAGCGTAGCATAAGCACTCGCTGACCATTCGATGTATTCCTTTAGCTGCGCTCCCGTGATCTGATAAAGCACGATATACGCATGATAGGTCTGCATTGCTTTGATATCCGCTCCGGTAATACTGCCCGATACCCGGATAAAATTAGATGCATCCTCTTCTGGATCGATAGTAATATAATCCGTGTCACTTGTCTGTCCATAATAGCTATAGCCGGAACTGGCCACCACCGGCAAATCCGCATAGGCGGCTCCATTTGGACTGTTTTGGAACTTCATCGCATACGCCAGCTTTGCACTGTTGACTAACTGGAGCGCAGAATTATCCTGAATCATTCCAAAATAGTTGTGATACGTAATTCCTTTTTCAATCGTAGCAATCTTCTTTGTATAGTGTTCCTGAAACATCTGCAAAAAGCTTCCATACAGTTCTTCTGTAATCTCCGGTGCAGAGTCTACAAAAATATCTGCATCCCGCACCTCACTATGGCTTGCTACAACGATTAAATTTTCATCCCGCAGCTCGCACTTTAAATCTACCACACCATACTGATCGCCGCGGCTCCCCGGCATAACCAGAGGCTTCCCATTGACCAGAGCATTTTCCGGATCGGTATTTGGCAGCGCATAAACTATCTCGTCGCCATTTCCACCTGGAAATACCTTATGCTCATGTCCGGCAAATACCACATCTACCTCTGGAAGCTTCGTCAGAGCGTAGGCGGTATTTTCATCTAGTTCCTCCGGTTCCTCCTTGCCGAAACCACTATGCGCCAGCACGACAATCAGATCCGCTCCCTCTTCCTTTAGCTTCTTTGCCTTTTTCTCTACATTCTTTACCATGCCCTCGGTCGTCAGCTGTCCTGTCATCACCTCTGTTTTCTGGGAAAGCGTCGGAATCGTCTCTCCAATCACACCGATCCGTATCAGCACCCGGCTCCCATCCTCCGCCTCGACCATCCGGTCAAGCATCATCGTTTCCCGGAACGGATAGCTTCCAGATGAGGTTTTCCAAAGGTTAGACACAACACACTGATCGGTCATGCCTGCCTGCAAAAGCTGATCCATGATATAATCAAAGCCATAGTCAAAATCATGATTCCCCAGCGTAAACGCATCATATTCCATCATCTTGTACGCCTGCCAAACCGGCTGCAGCGCCGTCGAATCCGTGATAAAAATATTTTCCGTTGTATAATCATATAAAATATCTCCCAAATCAAAGGTAAAGGAATTCGCTTCCCTTACCTCCTGTCTGGCCTCCCGCACGCCGGTCAGCAGCTTTTCTAACCCGCCATGACTGTTCTTCCTTCCGTTCTCATAATCCATCGAGGTCATCTGTCCATGAATATCGCTGGTGACAATCATCCGCAGATTGATCTCATTTTCCGGGCTGAGCGTCTCATCCTCTGCAACACCCCCCGTCGTATCATCCATTCCGCCTCCGGTTTCCTCAGAAGCAAGCACCTGACGCGGTGCTATACTGCCTACCCCCAAGCTGACTACTGTAATCGCTGCCAATCCAAATGACAGCAGCCGTTTCATTTTTTTTCCTATTCTCATCCTGCCTTATCCTTTCTTTCTTCTTTTGGCGCCAATACAAGTATGTTCTCCTACTGCTACCATTGGCTCCCATATCACTGCTAAGCTCTGCCTTAACGCAGCCGCTACCTGACTGTCGCTGCATCAAAGCCTTCTACCGATTCCTCCCACACTCATTTCTATGATTATTTTAGAGAGTAAATAAGGCATTTTGAAGGCAGGATTGTTACGTTTGTTTCAGGTTTTTGTCAATCTATCCGTATAGGAGGCCGAGGTGGGGGGAAGTGTTAGATTTCAGATATCAGAAAAAGGATGGAAAATTCCACCCTTTTTCTGGTTTTGCTATGTGACTAAGCTTCTAATTTTAATACAATAAACTGACACCATCTTCTGACTAGACTGACCAAAAGGATGCCGGAAGTGAAATTGCGCTTTGTGACGGTGGGGTGCCTCCTCCTGAAGTAGTCTCGCCAATTTGCAGACTTAATGTCAATGGCGCCAGTTCATTGACAAAGACTTGAACTGTGACAGTGCCAGAACCCTCTATTATTTTTGCCAAAGATGTTCCGTTTCTGTCTACCTTAACACCATTACCTGCAGTATTAACCGTAATACGAACCACATCATTCGTAAAATCTGTATAAGAAACTCCATACTGATCTTTTGCTACAATGATACCTTTTTTCCTAATTTGCTCCCATATCGTTTCAGCGTTGGCACCTTTATTGATTGTTTTATCTGTAGCCGTTGCAGATTCTTCTACCATACTTGCTCTTCGCATCTCATCTGTAATCACAACGTCCGTCGAAACCATCGTACCGCTTCCGTCGTTCATTACGATTTGATAAGTAAAGGTTACTTTCCGGCAATTATTACTATTGATTGGATAGCCTAAGCCTTCCTTATGAACATCATTTATAGTAGTACTTTCACCTAGATTCACTTTATCAGGAATAATTGCTGTCTGGGCAGGATTTAAGAATTTCTGGGCATAGCTGGATGTAGCGACTATCGTATATTCCTCCTCTGGAATGATAATTCTTGTTCCGCCAGAGTTTCCTGTCACAACAAACTTATGCTCGCTGCTATCTGCATTTGATAAAATGCCCATCGACTCTACCTGATAACCGCCCGTCGTTAAGCCATTCCAGTCTACTGCTGTTATTGTAATTCTAGCAGATAGTGCCGTCGTATTTGCAACACCAGCAGTACTGTTTGAAAGCTTCACTGTAAAAGAGGCTGTTCCTGGAGTATTACCCGTTTTTATGTCAAAAAGAGATTGATAAATTCCAGTACCCTTCCCTCCATTGGCGGATAGGCTGTCAACTCCTTTCAGGATAGCAGTTACTGCACTATTTGATACCGATCCCTGAAATGCTCCAGGTGTATTCAAATTATAATCCACTACTTGATAACTATAACCACTCTCTTTTAATAATTCCGGACTCATTTCCTGTCCATACTGATCGTATATCAGCAGATCCTTTAAACGAAGATATACGGTTTTTCCACCTAAAAGCGCACCCAACTCTGCCTCTGGTCTTACACCAGCAAATTCCGTCGGAAGCGGCTTCGCATAGATTGTAAAATTATAAAACTGCATATTTACCGTCTCAAACATCGTTCTGACAGAATCAGTAGCCGTAGTATTAGCCGTTATAGTCTGCTTTGATGCCGGGGTATAGCGTAGCTTCGCACTTCCATCTGATTGCTTTACCCATGCAAATCTGGAACCGGAAGTAGAGTGAATAATTTTATTGTCAGCAGGTAACTCTGCTACCGTACCGCCACTGTTTAATCCACAATATTTTACCAGTGTATTGTAATCTGTTACATTGTTTCCATACGTATCTACTACCGAATAGTTCAAATAGCTTGGTTTTGATTCATATAAGGTTTCGGCTGCTGAAAGCGTAAATGTCTTAATTCCCATCTTAGAATTTACTTTCAGCGTAGTATTGACATTGGTAGAAGAGCCCACTGCAAACGCAGTCAAATAGGCGGTTCCTTCTTTGAAAGCACCAGCCTTTAATGGATATGCCAGATGCTCTACATTGTCTACCGTAATCGGATCAATGGACTGTATCTGCGTAGAAGTCTGACCGTTTTCCCTTACCATGTCAATCGCCAGACCAGTCGTTCCCGGACTTAGATTTACCACTAAGGAATTAAAGCCAACACCTGCTGCTGCCGCATTACCGCCATACTGATTCTCTGCCTTAAACAGCATATAGTAAGCGCCATGTGTCTTTGTATTGCTGGCCGAACCGCCAAATGCTGCAATAGCTGCGTCTCCCTCTGCCATATTGCTGACCGTTCCGTCCGCCATCAGTTCATAAGCATTTTTCGAAGCATCATACCGATAAATTCCGGCAAAGGTTATTTTTTCTACTACAGCTGGTTTTACCAGCTCGACCTGTTCCCGCATCGTCTTTGCACTGCCCTGATGTACGAGAACGACGTCATACTTCGTCCCAACTACCGGATTATAGGAGAATTCAAACTCCATAACTCCCTGTGACTTTAACTGGAAAATTCCGCCGCTGTAGAAATCAGAAACAGGGAATGAAGCACTCTTTGTCACATCATTGCCAAACTGATCGAATACCCGGTATCTTACCGTTGCCTTTGGATTGACCGTCTTATTGTTGATAATGCTGATCACTTCCCGATCCAAAATCGCATATGGAGAATCCAGTTCCATCTTATCCAGTCTTCTGGTCTCACACTTTACTTCAATCCCAGATCCGGTTACATCATTGATAAATACCGTATACGTAGCCGTCTGATAATTTCCTGGCAAGGATACAATCGCTGACTTCTTATCTGTGGCGATCTCCGGGCTTCCTTTACGCTGTGTCAAAATCGTATTTCCCATTTTAATGGTAATACTATTGATATCCGTTGTAGATGTCACCTTAATCTTATCCACATCCGTCTGGGTTGCTCCTGTTACAAGCGGTTCCTCCGGCTTGTTATCCTCTTCCTCCTGCTTACCCTCTCCAACCGTAATCTTAATGACATTGCTGTCCACATTGTAATCCATATTGGTCTTGGAGTTTCTAGCATTTGCCTTAAAGTATACGACACCGTCGCCTTCTCCTGTGACGATAAACTTATCCCCTAAGGTTGCTACACTGCCGTCATGAACAATTGTACAATCCTCGTCGTCGTATAGCTCACCGTATGCTTTGTAGGTGGATTTGATACCAGGAGTGACGGCTCTTGCTTTTGCCTTTGCCTTCAGCGTCCGGTTAATGTCAATCCAGCCGCCGACCTCCATTGTACCGTCAAAATCCGATGGCTCTACGACCTTTACGGTACAAGATTCTGCTCTTGTCCGGCCTACCACATGAGTTTTCATACTGTATTTCTTTCCCTTGTAGGTAAAGGTAAAGCTAATCGTTGCCTTTCCATTCCCAACAGCACGGGCGATACCGCTCTTATCCACGGTGACAATCTTTTTGTCACTGGATGCCCACGTTCCCTTGATGCCCTTTGTCTTTCCGTCTACATAATAGTCAAAATTGACCTTTTTCCCGCCTACATAAATATAGCGCGGTTTGCTGCTGGTATACTTTTTCCGCGGAGAGCTACCTTTTAAAAAGATATATGCTTCCGGTGTCGCCGCTTCTGCTGTTGCCGCAGGAGCCAGGCACAAAAAGGCCAGCATCATAACCAGCCATGCGGCCATGCAGCGTACCCTCTTTGCTGTCTTTGTCATACTTCATCCTCCTTTTTTTGTATGCTGCAAAGTAAGAATTTTCCTGCTCTGCAGCTACCTGTTAGCCTTTCTTAACATTTTTATGCTCCACTGAGGCAGCATCACCACACGCTGCAAGTGCCAAAAGGTTCCGGCAGCCTGCCGCTCTTCTGCCTTCAGCAAAGTCCGTTTGCCACAATCCCTCTCCGGGATGCAGGTTTCTGCCAGGCTTTTACAGCGAACGGCAAAGGGTTTTGTTTTTGCCGTTTACTAGATATATGGAGCCTGCAAAAACCAGTGTAAGAAACATCATACAAAGCATTTATGACATTTCCTTTAAAAGCTGTTCCAATACCTGTGCGACTCCATCTTCCTCATTGGATGGCGCCAGCCAGTCTGCCGCCGCCTTCGCCTCCTCACAGGCATTTGCCATGGCCACCCCCAGCCCGGCATATTGTATCATGCTGATATCATTCAATCCATCTCCACACGCCAGGATATGCTCCCGGCTGCTTTTCAGCCTTTCCGTCAGCAGCTTTAGCCCTCTCGCTTTGTTGACGCCCTCTGCCATAATCTCCAGAAAATAAGATTCTGAAAAATAAATGCTCAAGGCGTCCTGAAAGGTTTCCTCCAGGTAGGCTTTGACTGGAAGAAGCTGGTCATGCTCTCCTACCAGCAGGCATTTCGGCACCGGCCAGGTTACATACTGCTCCAGGGATGCCACCTGTTTGACCTTGATTTGATTGATAAAACATTCCTGCTGTACATAACGATCCTCTGGATGCTCACTCAGTATCTTATCTCCCTCATAGGTCAGGGCTGTTACTCCAAACCGTTCCCCGGCTCGAAAAATCTCCGGCAGAAGGTCTTTGGCAATTTCCTTAGAATGAAGCATTGTCCCAGTATGGCATTCTAAGATCTGTCCTCCGTTAAAGGCCAGAATATAACCGCCTCTTTTCTCCAGCTCTAATGCCTTTGCTACCGGACGGCACCCTGCATATGGTCTCCCGGAAGCCAGAGCAATCCGCATCCCCATCTCCTGCGCCCGCCATATTGCCTGCTTGGTTCGCTCCGTCACCTGCTTCTTTTCATTCGTCAGCGTCCCGTCCAAATCCAGAGCCACCAGATCCATGCGTTGTTTTTCTGCGCTCATTTCTACCCTCACTTTATCCAGCGTCATTTTCTGCGGAAGCCCTTCTATCTATATATCGGCAGACCGCATACATTTTATCATATACCAATTTTTTGAATTTCTCAAGAGAGAATTTCAAGGGAAAGAAATTCAAAGGAGAAAAATTTATTTTCAGGCAGGAATTGGAAGCGGTTGGTTTTTCTTCCAGCTTTATGTTAGGATAGTTTCTCGTCAAAAATATGGCAGAGCATTTTTTTCTTTCACAATTTTCAGAAAGAATTCTATTTTGTATCTTTCTCACAAGCAAGCCTTTGCCAAAATCGCCCTTTCCCTAATAAACTGCTTGTACTCTGCTTCGTCCTGGTTTACAATAACAAAAAACGATTGGGGGTGCTTCCATGAAACTTCCAGGCTATTATTCCTCCGGCGAATTTGCCAAAATGGCACAGGTTTCCGTGCGGACGATACGCTTTTATGACCAGAAAAATCTCTTAAAGCCATCCTATGTCAACGAATCCGGAGCCAGATTTTATACCGATTCAGACTTTGCCAGGCTCCAGCAGATTTTATTGTTAAAATATCTGGGATTTTCGCTTGATGATATCCGGGAAATGACGATTGGAGAAGCAGACTCTCATTTTCTTCTCCATTCTCTCAAGCTGCAAAAAAAGCTCGTGCAGGATCGGATAGAGCAGCTCCAGCTTGTAGAAACAGCGATTGATAATACGATAGAGGCCATCTCCAAAGATCAGGAAACCGACTGGAGCGGGATGCTGCAGCTCATTCATCTAACGGGTATGGAGCAAAGCCTAAAAACCCAATATCAAAATGCGGGGAATATTGCGGCCAGAATTCAGCTACATCAGGAATATTCTACCAATCCACAAGGGTGGTTTCCATGGATTTATGAGCAATGTGAATTAGCAACGCAGCAGGCAGGCAGAAAAAAAGGAGCCGAAAAACTCCAGATTTTAGAGGTTGGCTGCGGCAACGGCGCGCTTTGGACAGAAAATAAGAATCGGCTTCCTGCCTCTATTTTGGTTGTTCTATCCGATATTTCAGAAGGAATGCTGCGGGACGCCAGACGAAGCATCGGCGCAGAGGATCTGCGTTTCTCTTTTCAATGCTTTGACTGCTGCCGTATTCCATGGTCGGATCACAGCTTTGATCTGGTGCTTGCCAATCATGTTTTATTTTACTGCGAGGATATCTTTGCCGTCTGTCAGGAAATATGCCGCGTCTTAAAGCCAGGCGGACGTTTCCTGTGCAGCACCTATGGGGCAAAGCATATGAAAGAAATTACAGATTTGGTTCAGCACTTTGACAGCCATATCCGGCTTTCCGGAAAAATTCTGTATGAACACTTTGGCCTGGAAAACGGCGCTGCTCTACTGCAGCAAAGCTTTTCTCAGGTCGAACGCCGCGATTATAAGGATTCTATCGAGCTGACAGAGGCAGAGCCTCTTTTAGAATACATTCTGTCCTGCCACGGCAACCAGAACCAGTATTTGCTGGAACGCTATTCCGACTTCCGAATGTTTGTGGAAGAGCGGATAAAACGGGAGGTTCGGCGAAGAGGCGGATTTTTGATTACGAAGGAGGCAGGTATTTTTATATGCCAGAAATAATTTTTCAAAAAACTCTTGCACATGACGTTACGTCACCCTTTATACTAGCTCCAGAAACATGTTTCACCGGTTGTATTCCCTCAAAAAACCGGAAATACTAACCCTATCCTAACGGTACAAAAAGGAGGCTGATTTCTTATGAAGGGTATCATTTTGGCAGGCGGCTCCGGCACTCGCCTGTATCCGCTGACGATGGTGACATCCAAGCAGCTATTACCTGTTTACGACAAGCCCATGATTTATTACCCGCTTTCTGTTCTGATGAATGCAGGCATCCGGGACATTCTGATTATTTCCACTCCGCAGGACACCCCTCGCTTTGAGGAGCTGCTTGGAGACGGAAAGCAATTCGGTCTTTCGCTTTCCTATGCCGTACAGCCTAGCCCGGACGGACTGGCACAGGCATTTTTGATCGGAGAGGATTTTATCGGCACAGATACCGTGGCTATGATTTTGGGCGACAATATTTTCGCCGGACACGGCCTGCGGCAACGTCTGCAAACGGCAGTAAGCAATGCGAAAAACGGCAGCGGCGCCACGATTTTCGGCTATTATGTAGACGATCCGGAGCGTTTTGGTATCGTCGAATTCGACCAAGAGGGGAAAGTGATTTCCTTAGAGGAAAAGCCTGCTCATCCAAAAAGCAACTACTGCATCACCGGCCTGTATTTTTATGACAACCGCGTCGTGGAATATGCCAAAGGACTGCGTCCAAGTGCGCGGGGTGAGCTGGAAATCACAGACCTAAACAATCTCTATTTACAAAACCACAGCTTAAACGTAGAGCTTTTGGGGCAAGGCTTTACCTGGCTGGATACCGGGACACATGAAAGCTTGGTGGATGCCACCAATTTTGTAAAAACGATAGAGCAGCACCAGCACCGGAAAATTGCCTGTCTGGAGGAAATCGCCTATCTCAATGGCTGGATTACGAAGGAGGATGTGCTAAAGGTCTATGAGCTGCTCCGAAAAAACCAATACGGACAATATTTAAAGGACGTCCTGGACGGAAAATTTCAGGATGGATTATATTAAAGAAAGGGAATTCTTATGACGATTTTTGTCACCGGCGGAGCCGGATTTATCGGAAGCAATTTTATTTTTTATTGGAAAAGGCAGCACCCGGAGGATCGGGTGGTTTGTCTGGACAGCCTGACCTATGCAGGTAATCTAAGCACCCTAAAGGATGTGCTAAAGCAGCCAGGCTTTCGCTTTGTCAAAGCAGATATCACAGATCGCAAAACCGTCTGGCAGCTTTTTGAAGAAGAAAAACCAGAAGTAGTCGTCAATTTCGCTGCAGAAACTCATGTGGATCGCTCAATTGAGCAGCCAGAGGTCTTTTTGGATACCAATATCAAGGGAACTGCTGTCCTGATGGATGCCTGTCGTTTTTTTGGTACAGGCCGTTTTCACCAGGTTTCGACCGATGAGGTATACGGCGATCTGCCCTTGGATCGGCCAGACCTGTTTTTTACCGAAGAGACCCCGATCCATACGAGCAGCCCTTACAGCTCCTCAAAGGCGGCTGCTGATCTGCTGGCTCTCTCCTACTTCCGCACCTATGGACTGCCTGTCACCATCAGCCGCTGTTCCAACAACTACGGGCCATATCAGTTCCCGGAAAAGCTGATTCCGCTGATGATTGCCAATGCTCTACATGACAAGCCGCTTCCTGTCTATGGAACCGGTGCCAATGTACGCGACTGGCTCTATGTCGAGGATCATTGCAAGGCCATCGACCTGATTTTGCAAAACGGACGGCTTGGTGAGGCCTACAACATCGGAGGACACAACGAAATGAAAAATCTGGATATCGTCCGGCTGATTTGCCGGGAATTAAAGAAACCGGAAAGCCTGATTACCTATGTAGCCGACCGAAAGGGACATGATATGCGCTATGCTATCGATCCGGCCAAAATCCACCAGGAATTGGGCTGGCTGCCGGAAACCAAATTTGCCGACGGCATCCACCAGACCATCGAGTGGTATCTTACCCATCAGGAATGGTGGGAAGAGATCCTTTCTGGCGACTATCAAAACTACTATAACCGTATGTACGGAAGCCGCCTGGCGAATGGAGGACAGCTATGAAACTACTCATTACCGGAGCAAACGGACAGCTTGGCTACGATTTGGTAGAAGAACTTCTCCGGCGGGGACAGGAGGTCGTCGCCAGTGATCGCTCCTCCGAGCATCCCTTTGGAGTCGTCAAAGGAGCCTTTACCTATGTCCCGTTAGATATCACCGACCATGTAGCCGTTGAGGAGTTGTTTCGGCACTATGCTGATTCCTCCCAAACAAACGACCCTGGCAAAGCAGCCGGAAAGCCATTTGATGCCGTTCTGCACTGTGCCGCCTGGACGGCTGTTGATGCAGCAGAGGCGCCGGAAAATCAGGAAACGGTAGAAGCGGTCAATGGAACCGGAACCCGGTATATCGCCGAGGCATGCCGCCGCTATGGCTGTAAGCTGCTTTATCTTAGCACCGACTATATTTTTGACGGTACTGGAGATGCTCCATGGCTGCCAGAGGAGGCAGACTATCGTCCTCTCAATACCTACGGCCGGACAAAGCTGGCCGGGGAACATGCCATTACCCGCCTGCTTGAACAATATTTTATCGTCCGCATCGCCTGGGTATTTGGCCCTCATGGAAATAATTTTGTCAAAACCATGCTGCGTCTGGGGGAAAACCACGAAACACTGACCGTCGTAGACGATCAGATCGGCACCCCGACCTATACGCCGGATCTTGCACGTCTGCTTGCCGATATGGTAGAAACAGACCGCTACGGCATCTACCATGCTACCAACGAGGGCGGATATATCAGCTGGTATGAATTTGCCGCAGAGATTTTCCGCCAGGCGGCAGCTCTCGGACATTCCGAATACGATACCGGACATTTAACCCTTATTCCGGTCAGCACCGCAGAATACAATGCTTCTCTGGCCGCCGGAACACCTCACGCTATCCGCCCCTTTAACAGCCGCTTAGACAAAAGCAAGCTGGCAGAATCTGGATTTGCCCCCCTGCCGGACTGGAAGGACGCACTGCGGCGGTATTTAGAAGGATATTGGCGCACTATATGAAGAACCTTTTTATAGAATAAACGCAGAGTTTATGATAGGAGAATGAACTATGGGACAAATAACAGTAGAAAAAAACGTCGGCGGCATCGAGGGACTTTGTATCATTACGCCTGCCGTCCACGGCGATGCCAGAGGTTATTTTATGGAGACCTACAACCAGCAGGACATGGAGGAAGCGGGGCTGACGATGCACTTTGTGCAGGACAATCAGTCCTCCTCCCCGAAAGGTGTGCTGCGGGGGCTGCACTTTCAAAAACATTACCCACAGGGAAAGCTGGTACGTGTTGTCCGCGGCAGCGTATTTGACGTAGCGGTAGATTTACGGGAGGGCAGCGCCACCTACGGAGCATGGTTCGGTATGGAACTAAGCGCAGAGAACAAAAAACAGTTTTATATCCCGGAGGGCTTTGCCCATGGCTATCTGGTCTTATCCGATTATGCGGAATTTTGTTATAAATGCACGGATTTTTACCATCCTGGAGACGACGGAGGACTGGCCTGGAACGATCCGGAAATCGGTATCTGCTGGCCGCAGCTGACAGAAGGCCAGGCTTATTCCGGGACAGCCTCTGCCAAGGGCTATCAAATGGAGGACGGAACACCGTTAAACTTAAATGAACGAGATCAGAACTGGCCGAATTTAAAAGACAGGCCTAATAACAGATAGTCGGTTTCAGAGGCTGTGAAAAAGCAACTGCTTTTCTCCTTGTTTTTTGAAGGAACGCCATAAATTTTTCCTTTATGGCGTTCCCTGCCCTGCACCGGTTTTTGCTGTGTGCAAATGCAGATATTTTATATCATATTCTGTTTTTTATATCATTTTTTATAACGAATCCTTAGACAACTCCGGCAATATCTGCTCTAACTGCTTTATCCGTTGTCGTATCCCTCTGCAAAGCGCCTCGCATCTGGCTTCTTCTATAAATAAGGAGTCACGGACGATTTCCCGCAATTCCTCTTCTATTCCGTCCAGGGCAGAAAGTTCCAGGGTATCTGCCCTACGAACTACCCCAAAATTATTTTGGTGGCGATCCTCGTTTTGTATCAGATAATCCAGTACCAACATTTGATTGATCGCTTGCTCCACGCCCGGGACTCCCAGCTCGCTGCAGCAATCCAGATAATGCCGGTATAGGGATACCTGGTTGGATTTCCTTTTTTTCCATACTCTCTGCTACTTCTCTTCCGCCATCCGGTACAGCCCGGCATAAATCCCGTCCTGCGCCAGCAGCTCCTTATGCGTTCCTCGCTCTGCAATTCCATCCTCCGTCAAGACAATGATATCCTTGGCATTCCGAATCGTCGTCAGACGATGGGCAATGACAAAGGTCGTACGGTTCTTTGCAAGCTTTTCTAAGGATTCCTGGACGACACGCTCACTTTCGTTATCCAGTGCGCTCGTTGCTTCGTCAAAAATCAGCACCGGCGGATTCTTTAAAAATACCCGGGCAATGCTAAGCCGCTGCTTCTGTCCGCAAAAAAGCTTCACGCCCCGCTGCCCGATATCGGTCTGGTAGCCGTCCGGCAGCGACATAATAAACTCATGAGCATTGGCATTTTTCGCTGCCTCGATGATTTCTGCCTCGGTTGCATCCTGCTTTCCGTAGCGAATATTGTCCATCACCGTTCCGGCAAACAAATAGACGTCCTGCTGGACGATTCCGATATTCCGCCGCAGCGAGCGCATCGTAATGTTTCGGACATCCACACCGTCCAGCTTAACAGAGCCTTCCGTCGTATCATAAAAACGTGGAATCAGACTGCACATCGTCGTCTTTCCGACGCCGGAGCTTCCGACCAGAGCCATATAGTCTCCGGCCTTAACGTCTAAATTGATGTTTCGGAAAACATCCTCCTTCGTATCCTGATACCGGAAGGAAACCCCTTCAAACGCAATGTCTCCTCTGACCTCTTTTAATTCCTTTGCCCCCTTGCTGTCCACGATATCCGGCTCAATCGAAAGGATTTCGTAAAACCGTTCATAGCCCGTAATTCCGTTTTGGAACTGCTCCGTAAAGTTAATGAGCTTTCGCACCGGCTCGATTAAGTTGTTGATATAAAGCAGAAACGTCAGCAAATCCGTCACCCGGATCACATTTTTTAAAATCAGAAGGCCGCCTCCAATGATCACTACGACGTTGATCATGCTGGTAAAAAATCCCAGACCGGAATGAAAGGTTGCCATCCAGAAATAGCTGCTGTTTTTGCTGGCGACAAAGCGATTATTCCCCTCCCGGAACTGGTTCATCTCTACCTCTTCATTGGCAAAGGATTTTACGACGCGCACGCCCGACAGACTGTCCTCGATCTGAGCATTGATATCGGCGATCCTCTCCCGGTTCCGGCGGAAGGCCACGTTCATCTTTTTCCGTACTGTCATGGCAAATAAAAACATGAGCGGCAATACCGCAAAGACAATCAGCGTAAGCGGTGCGTTAATCCGAATCAGAATCACAAAGGCGCCCACAAACTTGATAATCGAAATCACGATATCCTCCGGCCCGTGGTGGCATAACTCCGTAATCTCAAACAAATCATTGGTGATCCGCGTCATTAGCTGACCGACCTTCTGATTGTCATAAAAATTAAAGGACAGCTTCTGATAATGCTCAAAAATATCATTGCGCATATCGGACTCCATATAGGCGCCCATCATATGTCCCTTATGAGAAATAAAGAAGTTACAGCCCATCTCCAGTAAGGCAAGCGCTACCATCGCCCCGCAGAGCCATACAATCTGCTCCATGGCCTCTCCAATCTCATACTCCACCAAAAGCGTATTGGTAATATAGCGGACAATCAGCGGAGCGACGAGCGAAATAGCTGCCGCAAAAAAGGCAAACAGCATATCCGCCAGAAACAACCCCATATAAGGCTTGTAATACGATAAAAATTTTTTCATTTTCGGACTCATAGCAGCCGGTTCTCCCCCTTTTTCTATTTGTGTTGTCTTGATTTTTATTCTGGCGCAGCCTGTAACAAAACGGAGAATTCCAGCTAGGGAATTCTCCGCCGTTGTTCTCTTACGTAACTTGTCTCCTGGCTAACCCGGCACCTTCCGTTCTGGCTCCGGCTATCCTCTGGCTCTCTTATCTGGAAAGCCGCTTGGATACCTCCACCATATACGGATCAGCACTCTTTTCCATCGCCAGCGCTTCTTCAATATCAAAATCTACAAAATGTCCGTTCCGATATGCGACTACCCGGTTGGAAGCTCCTTCGCAGAGCAAATCTACGGCCTTTGCTCCCATCATAGACGCATAGACCCGATCCTTGGCCGTCGGGCTGCCGCCTCTTTGAATATGTCCGATGATCGTCGCCCTTGTTTCCATTCCGGTTGCTGCTTCGATCCGCTTTGCCATGTTGTAGGAATCGCCTACTCCCTCGGCATTTACGATGATGTAATGCTTCTTGCCGATCCGATGCTTTTCTTTGATCGCCTCAATGATCCGCTGCTCGTTGTGATCATAATTCTCTGCCATTAAAATCTCCTCGGCTCCGTTGGCAATCCCGCACCAAAGAGCAATGTAGCCGGCATGACGTCCCATAACCTCAATGATGCTGCAGCGCTCGTGCGAAGTGGCCGTATCCCTTACCTTGTCAATGGCCTCCATCGCTGTATTGACCGCAGTATCAAATCCTATCGTATATTCGGTACAGGCAATATCCAAATCTATCGTCCCTGGAACCCCAATCGTATTGATCCCAAGAGCCGCCAGTCTCCTTGCCCCCTGGAAGGAGCCGTCGCCGCCGATCACGACGATTCCGTCAACCCCATACTTTTTACAGATTTCCGCACCCTTTTTCTGTCCGGCCTCTGTCTTAAACTCCTCACAGCGATCCGTATACAGAATCGTACCGCCACGCTGTATGATATCTGATACAGAGGTGGTATCCATATCTATGATATCCTCGTCGAGAAGTCCTGCATACCCCCTGCAGATACCTTTTACGGTCTTTCCTGCTGCGATTGCCGTTCTGACTACTGCGCGGATGGCTGCATTCATGCCAGGAGCGTCTCCTCCGCTGGTCAGTACGCCGATTGTTTGAATCTCTTTTGCCATGATTTTCCTCCATTCTGCGCCACGGAATCTCCGGGGCTGCTTGATTTCACAAAATCTGTGTCCTTTTATATGAAATCGTTTACATTTTTAATGCCCTTCCTACAGGGCAGTTTCTCCACGCCTTATTTTACCCTATCTTGCGCCGATGATCAATACTCTTTTCGACGATTTTTATATTTTCTTTTCCATATTCTTCCCACAATTCTGCCAATAACGCCTGCTCTATCCGTACATTGCGGCTGGCCGGAAGATGCTTTACCGCCCGCTCTGCCGTACAGTAAATACAAACACCATCTATTCCGTCCGAATTCTCCAGACGGCGGTAGAGCTCCTGCTCCTTCCTTAAAAACATCTCCTTATCCGGAAACTGAATCCACAGCTCTCTCGGCACCTGTTCAAACGGAATGATTTCCTGCGCAATCAGCTTTGCATCCTTTTCCTCCTCTACCGATACCCTTCCCCGGACAAACACCTTCCGTTCCGGTCCCAGGCAGTGCTTGTATGCTTCATAATCTCTGGGAAATAAAATTACCTCGACCGTTCCTAGGGTATCCTCAATCGTCAGAAATGCCATCTGCGCATTGGTACGAGTCAGCTTTAAGGTCGTCCCTGCTATCATCCCGCCAATCAGCTCCAGACTTCCGTCCCTTACCCGGACGCCGCCGCTCTCCTCCTCCCATACAAAATCATTGGTATAGGCTGTGACATTTTTCTTTATCAGGCCTTCGTATTCCTCTAACGGATGGCCGCTGACATAGATGCCCAGCACCTCTTTTTCAAAAGAAAGGAGCTGTTCCTTTGAAAACTCTCCCAGCACCGGAATCGGAGCCGTATATTCCGCCTTCTCCTCCTCGGAAATCAAATCAAACAGCGACATCTGGCCGGACATCGAATTTTTCCGTTCCTGATTGACCGAATCCATCACCTGACCATAAACCGCCATCTTTTCCTTCCGCGTCCCCAGCATACTGTCTAAGGCTCCGGCCTTGATAAAGCCCTCTATCGTACGCTTGTTGATTTCCTTACCGGAGGTACGCTCCACCAGATCCTGAAGGGAACGGAACGGCCCGCCCCGCTCTCTCTCCTCTACAATGCTCTGAATCACCGGCGCGCCCAGTCCCTTGATTGCGGAAAGGCCATAGCGAATCGCCCCCTCGGAAACGGAAAATTCCCCTTCTCCCAGGTTGATATCCGGCGGCAGGATGTCGATTCCCATCTGACGGCAGGTTTGGATATATTCTGCTATTTTACGGGCATTGGACAGAACAGAGGTCAAAAGCGCCGCCATATATTCCTTTGGATAATAAATCTTTAAAAAAGCGGTCTGATAGGCCACCACTGCATAGGCCGCCGCATGGGACTTATTAAAGGCATATTTTGCAAAATCCGTCATTTCGTCAAAAATATGATTTGCTACCTCTTCTGAGATTCCTTTGGCAATACACCCCTCTACGCCCTCTTCCGGGTTCCCGTAGACAAAATTTTTCCGCTCCTGCTCCATCACGGCGGCTTTTTTCTTGGACATGGCGCGCCGTACCAAATCACTCCGCCCATAGCTGTAGCCTGCTAATTCCCGGACAATCTGCATCACCTGCTCCTGGTAGACGATACAGCCGTGCGTCGCCTCTAAAATCGGCACAAGCTGCGGACACTCATAGGTAATGCTTTCCGGATGGTTTTTTCCCTGGATATATTTCGGGATAAAATCCATCGGCCCAGGACGGAATAAGGAAATCCCGGCGATCACATCCTCGATATTTTCCGGGCGCAGCTCCTTCATAAAATTTTTCATCCCAGGGCTTTCTAGCTGGAACACTCCTTCTGTCTTCCCGGAGCTAATCAGTTCAAAAATCCGCGGGTCATCATAGTCAATCTGATTCATATCCAGCCAGTCATAGAAGACGCCTCCCTCCTGCGGCTTCGTATGGTTTTTATGGATCATCTCTACTGCATTTTGAATCACCGTAAGGTTTCGCAGACCCAAAAAGTCCATTTTTAAAAGCCCCAGTTCCTCCAGGGTCGTCATCGTATACTGCGTCGTGATCACATTATCTGCTCCGCGGGAAAGCGGTACATATTCCTCTACTGCCTCTTTGCTGATCACCACGCCTGCCGCATGGATCGACGTATGCCGCGGCAGCCCCTCCAGACGCTTTGACATCTCGATAAGCTCCTTTGCCCGCTCGTCTGTCTCACAGGCCGTCCGCAGATCCGGATTCATCTGCAGCGCCTTTTCTATCGTCATTTTCAAATCATTCGGAATCATTTTGGCAATGTTGTCTACATAGGCATACGGCAGATCCATCGCCCGTCCTACGTCCCGGATCACCTGCTTGGCCGCCATTGTTCCGAATGTTACAATCTGGACAACCCGATCCTTTCCGTACTTCTCCGATACGTAGTCAATCACCTCCTGCCGTCTCTCCACACAGAAATCAATATCAATATCCGGCATCGTCACCCGCTCCGGGTTCAGGAAACGCTCAAACAGCAGTTGATAGCGAATCGGGTCGATATCCGTGATTTCCAACGCATAGGAGACGATGCTTCCGGCTGCCGAGCCGCGTCCCGGCCCTACGGCAATCCCATGATCTCTGGCATATTTGATAAAATCCCAGACGATCAGAAAATAATCGACAAAGCCCATATTCCGAATCGTTTCCAGCTCGTATTCCATCCGTTCTATCAGCTCCGGAGGCTCCCCCTGATAACGCCGCCGGAGGCCCTCCCTGCAAAGCTTGTTGAGATATTCCCAGGCCGTATAGCCCTCCGGCACCGGATAGATCGGCAGCTTATATTCTCCAAACACAATCTCCACGTTGCAGCGCCCGGCGATTTTCCCGGTATTTTCCAACGCCTCCGGCGCATAAGGAAATAAGGCGCCCATTTCCTCCGGCGACTTTATATAATATTGTCCGCCGTCATAACGCATCCGGTTTTCATCCGTCACCTTTTTCTGTGTCTGGATACAAAGCAGGATGTCGTGCGCCGCCTCGTCGCTGTCATAAATATAATGGCAGTCGTTCGTCGCTACCAACGGAATCCCGGTATCTGCATGAAGGCGCAGCAAGCCCTGATTGACGGTTCTCTGCTCTGGAATTCCATGATCTTGCAGCTCTAAGTAAAAATTGTCTTTTCCGAAAATTTCCCTGAGACGGAGTGCTTCTTTTTTTGCTTCCTCATACTGCCCCCGTCTAAGACAGGTTGCCACCGCACCCGCGAGACAGGCCGACAATGCGATGATTCCCTCGTGATATTCTTCTAATACCTCATAATCTACTCTTGGTTTATAGTAAAAGCCCTCCGTAAAGCCTCTTGACACCAGCTTTACCAGATTGGAGTAGCCTGTATCGTTCTCTGCTAACAGCACCAGATGATGGTAACGTTCGTCGGAAGCACCCTCATCAATCGAGGAACCCTCCATCCTGCGGCCGGCACGCTGACGGCTTTCCCTGTCAAACCGAGAGCCAGGAGCCACATATACCTCGCAGCCGATAATCGGCTTTACTCCTGCGGCCTTTGCTGCTTTATAAAAATCAATCACACCATACATCACGCCATGATCCGTAATGGCAATGCTGTCCATCCCCAGCTCCTTTACCCTCTGAACCAGCTCGCTGATTTTACTGGAGCCATCTAACAAACTATACTCTGTATGTACATGTAAATGGGTAAAGCTCATCCTCATTCCTCTTTTCTGTATGGAAGGCCTAATTGCCTGTCAGATATTTCTCAATATTTTCCATAGCGACTTCCTCGTCTTCCCCGTTGACGGTAATGATCACCTCATCCCCGGACTGCAGCCCCATACTCATCATACCCATAATACTTTTTGCATTTACCTTCTTGTCGCCAGTCTCTACATAGATCCCGCTTTCATAACGGCTCGCTACCTGTACCAATAGCGCTACCGGCCTGGCCTCCAAGCCGCTCGGAATACTGATCAAAATATTTTTTGTCAACATTGCCGCTCCTCCTATTTTTAGTTCCGTAAAATCCCTCCCAGACACCTCCTCCTAGGTGATTTTCTGTCCGGATTTTACTGTTTGAGTTCCGCAAAACTTTACTTCTTTTCTTCCCTGAGCCTGTCCGCAATCAGGCTTAGTTTTTTCAGCCTGTGATTTACCCCTGATTTGCCAATCGGGGCAGACAGCATACTGCCCAGTTCCTTTAAGGATGCCTCCGGATGCTCCAGGCGGAGCGAGGCGATCTCAGAAAGAGTCTCGGGCAGCGCCGAAAAGCCGCCGTGTTCCTCGATATAGGCGATATCCTCTGCCTGCTTGGTGGCAGCCTCTACGGTTTTGTTGATATTGGCTGTCTCGCAGTTTACCTGGCGGTTGACGGAATTGCGCATCTCCTTTACAATGCGGACATTTTCCAGCTCCATCAACGCCTGGTGTGCCTCCATCACATTTAACATGTCCACCAGCTGCGCTCCCTCTTTGAGATAGACCAGAAAATGCTGCTTCCGTCCTGTCACCTTAGAATCCAGCCCAAAGGAATTGATCAGGCTCCGCAACTGCTGCGCCTTGGCCTCCGTCTGGGTGACGATCTCATAATGGTATCCCTTTTCCGGATCGGTAATCGAACCGGACGCCAAAAATGCCCCGCGGATAAAGGCACGCTTACAGCAATAATTTCGGACAATCAGATTGCTGACTAAGGATAAGTCCTCCCGGATGTCCCCATATTCGTCCAAAAGCTTGGCTGCCTGCAATACCTTCTTTGCCAGGCTCCGATCCTTGACCAGCACGGTATACATAAAATTCTGCCCGCCGCCTCTGCGGACGGAAACCTCTGCTTGGATCGAAAAGGTCTGTTTTAACAACAGAAAAAATTTTTTGGCAACGGAAATATTTTCCGTATGAATCCACAGCCGGTAGTCATTGTCCTCTGTCATCTGTATCCGTCCGCACAGCGTAATGATTGCTGTCAGCTCGGCTACCTGACAATGCCTGGCGGCTCCGTATTGTTCGCTTAATTCTGCTTTTACCTTTGCTGAAAAAGACACGCCTCTACCCTCCCATATCCTCCTGATGGCATCCATGTCTTTTCATACACAAGCGCACCTCTAATCCACAAACACATTTCTAATGCGCAAGCGCATTTTTTAATATACAAATACTTTTTAATGTGCGAACACATTTTAATGTGTTTCATCACGATGTTCTATCTTGCAGCTATAGTCTGTCTCGTCAAGTGCTGCCTTTAGGGCATTGGCTAATGTCACCGAGCGGTGATGTCCTCCGGTACAGCCAATCCCAATCACCAACTGGTTCTTTCCTTCTGCAATATAATTCGGAATCAAAAATTCCAGCATATCCATCAATTTACCTAAAAATGTCCCCGCCAGCGGCGAAGCCATTACATAATCATACACCGGCGCGTCATTTCCCGTCAAGTCCTTTAATTCCGGAACGTAATAAGGATTCGGCAGAAAACGCACGTCAAAAATCAAATCAGCATCTGCTAAAATCCCATATTTAAAGCCAAAGGAAACAACCGTAATATAAAAATTCTGGTATCCTTGTCCGCGAATAAAAATCCGATCAATCTCTGCCTTTAGCTCCCGGACCAGGAGCCTACTTGTGTCTATGATATAGTCTGCCCGTTCTCTTAAAAAAACAAGCCGTTCCCGTTCCAATTCAATCCCTTTATCAATCCGCATATCGGCTCCTGCCAGCGGATGGAGCCTCCTCGTCTCTTTAAAACGCCGTACCAGTGTTTCCGTCGAAGCGTCTAAAAATAAAATCTCTGTCTGATACTCCCGGATCACCTCCAACACCGGAACAAGCTGCTCGAGCGCCTGTCCGCTTCGGATATCAATGCCTAACGCTACCTTCCTGATATCAGACTCCCTGCCAAACGTCAGCTCCAAAAACTTTTTAATCAACGGCACCGGAAGATTGTCCACACAAAAATATCCGGCATCCTCCAGCATTTTCAGCACGGAGCTTTTCCCTGCGCCTGACATTCCTGTCACCAGTACAAACCGCTGATCGTTCTTCTGTGTCTCTCCCATATCGATTACTTCCCCTATATGATTCCAATTCCCGTCCTAAGGATACCCGGCAATGATTACCAGTCCCCTAACAGGCGGATCTCCGGCTCTAATCGTACTCCTGCCTGGTTCCATACACGCGCCTGTACCTCTTGAATCAATTCCCGTACCTGCGTGGCAGTCGCTGCTCCCCGGTTAATTAAAAAGCCGCAATGCTTTTCGGAAATCTGAGCATCTCCTATGCGAAACCCGGACAGCCCTGCTTCCTGAATCAATTTTCCGGCAAAATACCCCTCCGGACGCTTAAATGCACTTCCGGCGCTTGGATATTCCAGCGGCTGCTTTTCCCGCCGTCTGGCGTTAAACTCCCGAATCCTGGCCAATGCCTGCTCTGCATCTCCTTCTGAGAGCTGTAAGTGTGCGCCTGCAACAATTTCTCCGGTCTGCTGCATCCGGCTGGTGCGGTATCCCAGTTTCAAATCCGCCGCCGCTACAAGCACCAGTTCTCCGTCCGGGCGGATCAGCAATACCTCCTTTAGACAATCTGCCAGCTCCCCGCCATACGCCCCGGCGTTCATCATAATACCGCCACCCAACGTACCCGGTATCCCTCCGGCATACTCCAGGCCGGACAACCCGGCGGCTGCAGTACGCACAGCCAGGGCAGAAAGCGGAATCCCCGCACCTGCCCAGACCTGTGTTCCTTTGATAAAAAAATCATAAAAGCTCCAGGAGGCTCTCTTTGGAAGCAGCGCTCTATTCTCTCGGAAAGCCAACGACCCTTCTAACGCCATGACAACGCCGCGGACACCTTTATCGCTGACCAGTAAATTGCTGCCGTTTCCGATAACGGTCAGAGGCATCTGCTCCCTCTGGCACAAACGCACGATCCCGGCGGCCTCTCCTGCCTTCTGCGGTGTCACATAGTAATCTGCCGGGCCGCCGATTTGAAAGGTCGTATGCAGTGCCATTGGCTCCTGTCTGCTTACCCTGCCGGCTCCCGCCAGCATCTCCAGTTCCTCCAAAAACATAACCGATGCCACTCCTCCTGGGCTGATTGGTTTATTTATATTCCAAATTTTCTGCAATAGAACCTCTAAGACATTTCTTTTTATTTTCCTAATACCATTTTTGCACTGCCATAGATCCCGGCATCGTTGCCCAGGGTGGCCAGCTTAAACGGCTTGCCCTTTACAGCCTTCATACAGATCGGATCATAATGCCTGCGAATCGCATCCAGTAAAATCTCTCCTGCCTTCGATACCCCGCCACCGATGACAAACACCTCCGGATCGACTACATGAGACAGGTGAGAACAGGCAATTGCCAGATAACGGCCTAGCTGATCCACCATCTTCTGTGCGACAGAATCACCGTTTTTCGCTGCATCGCAGATGATCTTTGCCGACAACGGCTCTACTCCCCGCAGACTGGTCGGCTCGTCATGAGCGGCCAGATAACGCTTTGCTTCCTTTACAATCCCAGTTGCAGACGCATACTGCTCCAGACAGCCAGGCTTTCCGCAGTTGCACAGATCCTCTTCCTCATAGTTGACGTACAAATGGCCGATTTCTCCGGCAGCCCCGTTTGCACCGGCCAGGATTTCGCCGTTTAAAATAACGCCGCCGCCCACTCCGGTTCCCAGAGTAATCATGACGCTGCTTTCAAAGCCCTTGCCGCCGCCCTGCCACTGCTCGCCTAATGCGGCGACGTTCGCATCGTTTCCTACTGCTGTCGTCAAGCCGATCAGCTTTTCCATCTCTGCCTTGACTGGAGTCGTTCCCCAGCCCAGATTGACGCATTCAAATACGGTTCCGTCTGCGCTTACCGGACCCGGTATTCCGATACCGACACCGACAAACTCCTCTTTTGTGAGGTTCCTTTCTGAAAGCTTCTGCTCTAAGGATGTTGCTACATCGGTCAGGATAGCCGCCCCGCCATCTGCCTTTGCGGTCGGAATCTCCCATTTGTCTAACAGCTCTCCCTCACAGGTAAACAGCCCCAGCTTTACTGACGTCCCTCCGATGTCTACTCCAAAACAATACTTTTTCACAGCCTTTTCCTCCCTTTCTCATACTATCCGTCATTTTTTATCTCCATTAGAGAATACTCCAAATAGATTCCAATTAGTTGATCTCCTCTTACAGATCTCCCTGGTTACGCTTCATCATATTGTTGGTTACACTGTTATACAGCTCTCTGGCAGCGTTGTAGCCCATCCGCTTCTGACGGTAATTCACCGCAGCAGATTCGCAGATGATCGCCAGATTCCGCCCTGGACGAATCGGAATAGAATGGCAGACGACCTTATTTCCTAAAAACTCCGTATACTGCTCCTCTAATCCCATCCGGTCATACTCCTGATTCCGGTTCCACTCCTCCAGCTTAATCACCAAATCTATACTCTGGGTATTTTTTACACTTTCTACCCCGAACAAGGTTTTCACATTGATAATCCCGATTCCCCGCAGCTCGATAAAATGTCTGGTAATATCCGGCGCGCTTCCTACTAATGTCTCATCGCTTACCTTCCGAATCTCCACGACATCATCCGACACAAGACGATGCCCGCGCTTGATTAGTTCTAAGGCAGCCTCGCTCTTTCCGATGCCGCTCTCGCCCATAATCAGCACACCCTCGCCGTATACGTCCACCAAAACACCATGAATGGAAATCCGCGGCGCCAGCTCGACACTAAGCCAGCGAATCAGCTCCGACATAAAAGCAGTGGTCGTTTTACAGGTTCGTAAAATCGGCACGCCCTTTTTCGTCGCATGCTCCTCCAGACCCTCCGGTAAATCCAGGTCCCGGCAAAAAACGATACACGGCACCTGATGATCCAAAAGCCTGGAAATAACCTCCATCCTCCGTTCCTCGCTCATTTGCTTCATATACGCATATTCCACATAACCGATGATCTGGACACGCTCCGCATCAAAGTAATCGAAAAAGCCTGCCAGCTGCAGAGCCGGCCGGTTTACATCGGTATGAGAAATCTTGATTTCGGAAATGTCGATATCCGGCGTACAATTTTCCAGATCCATTTTCTCTATCATGTCCTTTAAGGCAACGCTGTACATTCTCTCCTCCATTCTGCCGCAACACCGCTTCCTCCTGCCTGTTTTCTTAAAACCTGCCGGAATGCAGCGCCGGCGGCGGTATCGTATTCCCTATGCTCCCAGCTTCTTTTCATTCTATCATACGATAATCCAAATTGCAATGAAAAACATTATTCGTCCGCCGGATGAAAAAAGACATACACGGCTCTGGCCGCCTGTTCATTCATCGACGGAACCTGTGCCAGCTCCTCCCTGGTCGCTGCCTTGATCGCATCAAGCGATGGATAATGCTTCATCAACGCCCGCCTTCTTGTCTTACCGATCCCTTTAATATCATCTAAAACCGAATGAATCTGCGTCTTTCCCCGCAGGCTTCTGTGATACTCGATAGCAAAGCGGTGTGTCTCATCCTGAATCCGCGTAATCAGATGGAACAGCTCGCTGGAGGTGTCAATCGGCAGCTCCTGGTTGTGGTAATAAATCCCTCTTGTCCGGTGATTGTCGTCCTTGACAAGCCCGCAGACCGGAATCGACAGTCCAAGCTGCTCCAATACCCGCAGCGCCACATTGACCTGTCCCTTGCCGCCGTCCATCAAAATCAAATCTGGGTAACGGGTAAAGCTTCCAAGCTCCGTATCCACACCCTTTTCCCGCAGACGCTCTTCCTCCTCCATCCCATGCAAAAACCGTCTCGTCAGCATTTCTTCCATGGAGGCATAATCATCCTGCCCCTGGACACCCTGAATACGAAACTTCCGGTAATCGTTTTTTTTCGGCTTCCCGCCCTCATAGACCACCATCGAGCCAACTGTTTCAAAGCCGCTGATGTTGGAAATATCATAGGATTCCATTCGGTACAGCTCACCAAGAGAAAGAAGCTTCCCGAGCTGTCTGACCGCCCCTATGGTTCGCTCCTTTTCCCGTTTGATTTTTTCACTGTCCTGCTGCAGCACCAGGGAAGCATTTTTTGCTGCCAATGCCGCCAGTCTGGCCTTTTCTCCCTTTACCGGAACATGGATATGAACCTTGCTTCCTCTTCTGGCAGAAAGCCATTCCATGATCAGTTCCGGCTCTGCGATTTCCTCCTCTACCAGCAGCTCCTTTGGAATTAACGGTGTCCCGGAATAAAACTGCTTGATAAAGGCAGTCAAAACCTCGGCCCGCTCTTCCTCCCCCACACCGGTCAGATGAAAATGCTCCCGTCCGATCAATTTCCCGGAACGAACGAAAAAGACCTGGACTACCGCCTCGTTTTCCGCCCTGGCCAAAGCCAGAATATCCCGATCCTCCTGTTCAGAGGTGCTATTGATCTTCTGCTTTTCCGACATCCGTTTCACACTCTGCATCAGATCCCGGAAGGAGGCTGCCTCTTCAAATTCCATATTCGCCGCCGCCTGCTGCATTTTTCCCTCCAGATACCGCAGCACCTCCGTATAATGCCCCTCCAAAAAAGAAAGCACCTGGACAATCCGCTCCTTGTAGTCCTCCTCGGAAATATACCCGGCGCAAGGAGCCGGACAGCGTCCAATCTGATAATTCAGACAAGGACGCCCCTTCCCGATGTCCTGCGGCAGACTCCGGCTGCAGGTACGAATGCCGTATATTTTATGCACCAGCTCTAACGTTTCCTTGATGGAGGTCGTATACGGGCCGAAATATTTTGCCTTGTCCCGTTTCATCTGGCGGGCAATAAATACCTTGGGAAAGGCTTCGTTTACCGTCACCTTAATATAGGGATAGCCCTTATCGTCCTTGAGCATGGTATTGTATTTGGGACGATGCTCTTTGATCAGGTTGCACTCCAGCACGAGCGCCTCTACCTCAGAATCTGTGATAATGTACTCAAAATAGGCGATCTGCGACACCATTTTGCGGATCTTTGGCGTATGCCGGTTTCCATTCTGGAAATACTGACGCACCCGGTTTTTCAGGCTGATCGCCTTTCCGACATAGATAATTGTATCCTGCTGGTCGTGCATGATATAAACTCCCGGCTTAGCCGGGAGTTTCTTTAATTCCTCCTCTAAGTGAAATACCTCCGCTTCCATGATCCATTCCTCCGCCTTTTTCAAGCCTCCGCCAAGCTCATACTTGGTCAGAATCCCCTGCCTGGTCAAGCTCCTCTTTCTCTTCCAGCTTAGCTGGTTCCTCGATCTGCCCCTGCTCGCCGCGGATCTCCCGGTAAATTCTCATAAATTCCTCACCGGTAATCGTCTCCTGCTCCGTCAGGAAGGCCGCAATCCGATCCAGAACATCCCGATTTTCGGAAAGCAGCCGTTCTGCCTTTTCATAGGCCTCCTTTAACAGCCGCATCACCTCAGAATCGATCTCGGCCGCCGTCGCGTCCGCACAGTTGCTGACCGGACGTCCGTCCAGATAGCGGTTTTCAATCGACTCTAATCCAATCAGGCCGAATTTCTCGGACATCCCGTACTGTGTCACCATTGCTCTGGCAATCGAGGTCGCTTTTTCAATGTCGTTTGAGGCTCCGGTCGTGACAGAGCCAAAGACTACCTGCTCGGCAGCCCGTCCGCCCAGGAGCATCACCAGCCGCGTCTGCAGCTCCTCCTGGCTCATCAGGTATTTTTCCTCCTCCGGCACCTGCATCACATAACCAAGCGAGCCCATCGTCCGCGGGACAATCGTGATTTTTTGTACCGGCTCTGCATTTTTTTCCAATGCGGTAATCAGCGCATGTCCTACCTCATGGTAAGCTACAATCTTCTTTTCCTCGTCTCCTAAAATCCGATCTTTTTTCTCCTTCCCGGCAATGACCACCTCTACCGCTTCAAACAAATCCGCCTGGGATACCGATTTGCGGCCGGCCTTTACTGCCATAATCGCCGCTTCGTTGATCATATTGGCCAGATCCGAGCCGACTGCTCCGGATGTTGCCATCGCAATCGCATCCAAGTCTACCGTTTCATCCATCAGCACATCTTTGGCATGAACCTTTAAGACATCGATTCTCCCCTTTAGATCCGGTTTATCGACAATGATTCTCCGGTCAAACCGTCCCGGACGCAGCAGTGCCTTATCCAGTACCTCCGGCCGGTTGGTTGCCGCCAAAATCACCAGACCCTTAGAGGAGTCAAAGCCGTCCATTTCGGACAACAGCTGATTTAACGTCTGCTCTCTCTCGTCATTGCCGCCTCCTCCATAATGGGAGTCACGGCTTTTTCCAATCGCATCTACCTCGTCGATAAAGATGATACAGGGAGCCATCCCCTGTGCCTGCTTAAACAAATCCCGTACACGCGAAGCGCCGACGCCGACAAACATTTCTACAAAGTCCGAGCCGGAAAGAGAGAAAAACGGCACCTTAGCTTCTCCTGCTACTGCCTTGGCAAGCAGCGTTTTTCCAGTACCCGGAGGTCCTACTAACAGCGCGCCCTTTGGCAGCTTGGCGCCGATTTCGGTGTATTTCCCAGGATTGTGCAAAAAATCTACCATTTCCGTTAGAGACTCCTTGGCCTCCTCCTGTCCAGCCACATCCTGAAAGGTGACGCCGGTTTCCTTTTCTACGTATACCTTGGCCGTGCTTTTGCCAACGCCCATGCCCATCATGCCGCCGCTTTTATTGATCATACGGAACACAAAATACATCACGACCCAGATACCGACAAACGGTAAAATATACACCAGGAAAAACTGCAGGATGCTCGCTCTCGTATCCTGTACCGGAGCGTTGACCGTCACTCCTGCCGCTAACAGCTTGGCCACCATTTCCTGATCACCCACATAGCCGGTATAATAGCTGATAGCATACAGCGGTGACTCCTGCTTTTTCGGTACAACGACAATCCGGGAATCGGTCAGACTGACGGAGACGACCTCTCCCTTTTCTACCATATCCATAAATTCGTTGTACGTGATCTCCCGGTTCGTGCTTTGCCGTACCAGGTTCATAAAAAAGGAAAAAAATAAAAAAATGACAACTGCGGCGATTAAGCCGATGATTCCCAGCCGCTTATTTGGATTCGGCTTAGGATTGTTATTATTTTCATTCATGCTGTGTATGTTCTCCTGTCTGCCCTCCGGCATATTTTCCGGGGAACTGCCCAAACGGAAGCCCTCTTTCGTTTTTGCCAGCTCCCAGAATCAACAGAACCCTCCCTGAGTTCCTTTTGCTTCTTTCTATTATAGTGTTTCCCGAAGCAGAAATCAAGGAAGGTTTCTGAAATTTTTGTGTTTTGATTCTAAATTTTTTATTTCCCAGACGAGAATCCGGCAAGGCAAACCTCTTGTTCTAACCTAGCAGCTTTCTATCAGCCAGACAGTCTGGACAGAATCCGGTCTAACAGGACGTGCGCGGCTTCCTCCTTACTCAACAGCGGAAGCTCCTCCTCTCCCTCCGGGGTAATCAGCGTCAGAACATTCGTATCCACGCCAAAGCCTGCTCCCTCTTGCTTTAGGCTGTTTGCTGCTATCATATCCAGATGCTTTTTCATCAGCTTCTTTCTGGAATTTTCCACCAGATGCTCCGTCTCCATCGAAAAGCCGCATAAAAACTGCCCATTTTTATGCTCCCCAAGATACCCCAAAATATCCTCGGTCCGCTTTAACGGCAGATTCCAGCCGGTTTCCGTACTCTCCTTTTTCCGCTTCTCGCTGCTGTACTCCGCCGGCGTATAATCCGCTACTGCTGCTGCCTTTATGATAATATCCTGGCCTTCCGCCTCCTGTCTGACTGTCTCAAACATCTCGGCAGCGCTGACCGCCGGAAGCACCTTGACAAACATCGGAGGTTCTACTTCCAAATGCCCGGCTACGAGTGTCACCTCTGCTCCGCGCAGCATACATTCCCTTGCAATCGCACAGCCCATCTTTCCACTGGAATGATTGGTTAAAAAGCGTACCGGATCAAGGCTTTCTCTGGTGGCTCCTGCCGTCACCAAAACCCGCTTCCCCGCCATATCCTTTTCTCTGGCCACTTCCTTTAAAATATACTGAAGCAGCACGTCTGGCTCCGGCATCTTGCCTATCCCAGTATCCCCGCAGGCAAGCCATCCAGAGGCAGGCTTTATCACTTCCATCCCAAACTGCTCCAGACGCGCCAAATTGTCCTGAACAACCGGATTCTGGTACATATTGGTATTCATGGCAGGCGCAAGGATTTTATGACAGGTACAGGCCATGATCGTTGTCGTGAGCATATCGTCCGCAATCCCGCACGCCAGCTTGCCGATCACGTTGGCGCTTGCCGGGGCAACCAGCACGACGGACGCCTCCTTTGCCAAGGCAACATGCTCTACGCTATACTGGAAACTCCGGTCAAAGGTATCAATCAGGCACTTCCTTCCGGTTAAGGTCTCAAACGTAATCGGATGAATAAAATTCGTCGCATTCTGTGTCATCAATACCTGAACATTGGCATGAAGCTTGACTAAGCTGCTGGCAAGCCCCGCTATTTTATAGGCGGCAATGCTCCCCGTTACAGCCAAAACTACCGTTTTTCCCTTTAACATTCCAATCCTCCTGCTTTTTCTATCCGGTTCTCCTTAATGATTCTGGTTCATTTCATAAATAATCCGCAAACCCTTTAACAGCAAATGAGGGTCTAGCTGTATGTTCTTTTTGCAGTGCGGCACTACCGCTCCGGAAAGCCCGCCGGTCGCAATCGCCGTCACCGGCATACCAAGCTCCTCCTCTATCCGCTCGAGCAGTCCGTCCAGACAGGCAGCATTTCCTTCGATAATCCCGCTTTTCATACAATCTATCGTATTGCTTCCGATCACCCTTTTCGGCCCGTCTAAGCTGATTTTTGGAAGCTGGGAGGTTCCTGCCACCAGAGAGTCAAGCGCCGTCCTAAGCCCTGGCAGAATCATCCCGCCGATATACTGTCCCTTTTCATTCAAGACGGAAATCGTCGTCGCCGTCCCCATATCAATCACGGCAAGCGGCGGCTTATGCTCTGCCAGGCCTGCTACCGCGTCCACGACCAAATCCGCTCCTAGCTGCGCCGGATTATCAATCGTAATATGCAGCCCGTTTTTCACTCCCGGTCCTACAACTAACGGCTTAATTCCAACCAGCTTCTCTACTGCCGAGCAAATACACTCCGTCAACGGCGGCACTACGGAAGAAAGGATACTGCCTGTAATCTGCTCTGGCCGGATTCCGTTTAGTTCAAATAAGTTTTTAAAATCAATCGCATATTCCAAATCGGTTTTTTTGTGGTTGGTGGAAATACGCTCCTCCAGTAAAATCCTGGTTCCTTCCATACAGCCTAACACAATATTGCTGTTCCCCATATCAATCGCAAATAACATCGTATTCCCTCCTGTTACTGCAGCGGATAAGCGCTGAGCGTAATATAACCCTCTGCCATCGTATACCAGAAAATTCCTATATTTCCTATCGAAACATAATCGCCCTCTTCTTCGATAGATTTCTGTAAGGAGGCCTCTATTTCGGCAGCATCTGCCCCGCTTACTGCGGCAACCGCCTTTGCCATCAATGCACAGCCCCGTTCCAAATCCACATCACCAACCTCTACGCCCTGAATCTCTTCTGTCACAGTATCGGCAGCTATACTCAAATAAGACATCATATCCTCTTTCTGCTCATACCATTCCACCATTTTTGTATAATAGCTGGAAACATAAGGCTCATAGCCATAGATCTGATTGGATTCATACGGCTCGCCCTCTTTTATCTGATCTCCATAAGTCTCCTCTGCCAGAGCCTGAAATTCCGGCAGTATATCCGCTAAAAGCTTCCCTGGAAACACCGTATAGCCTGTGCTTGCCTTGCCCGCTGCCAAAACCTCTTCCCTCAACGGATCAAAGCTTACCCAGCCGTCTGTATCGGCGGCATAACCGGTAAAGCCGGAAAATTCTGTTTCCGCACTTACCCCTCCGTCTGCCTCAGAAGGCTCCTGCCTCTCTTCCTCTTTGTCCTCATATACCTCATCTGGCAGATCGCCTCCGATCTCTCCTATTGTCCCCTCTAATTCTTGCAGCAATGCTTCTTTTAGCATGGCTCCGTTCATATCCGCGCCAAAGACAAACTGAATGAGCTGATCAATGTCTGGATTTTCTAAAATACCTCCCAAAAAGCCCTCTATATCACATAGCTCCAGATATGCGGACACCTGCTCTTCATCTGTCACCTCATAGGACTGATTTGGTATCTCAAAATCCGTATACGCCCTGTCGCTGATGCTAAGCTCCAGCTCGCCCAAGCTCAGATTTCCCATCAGCAATTCTAAAATAAAGCTTTGCTTCTCATCTGTCGTATCTATCTCTACACCGATTCCGATTCCCTGAAATGCCTCGGAATTCAATACGGCATGACAATGAAAGCTTCCGTCTGAGCCTGTCTGGTAGCCGTCATACACCAATTCTGCCGATACTGCTTCTCCCATATTGACAAACTCCATTGTAATAACGCCCTTTTTTCCGTCTCCATCCGGCTCTGAGTTATAATGGAAGGAAAACCTGTCCTCCATATCCGGCACAAACTGTAAATATCCTTCGGATTTTCCACCCTTTCCCTTTGTCCAGACAGACTGAAGAACCGGCGATTCCATACCGGAAGTCTGTATTTCTATATAGCCTGCATCCTGATCGCCACCCAGACGAACCGTCAAAAGCTTCTCCTGCGCTTCCTCTACGGTCAGGAGTTCCTTTCTCTGCTCAAGCTGCCTGATAACCTCACTTAAACCAGAACGGTACTCGGCGATTTCCATTCCGCTGTTTTGAATCACATAGGCTTCAAATTCCTTTTGATCCTGCAGCCATTTTAACATTTCCAACAGGCAATCCGTCAACTCTAATTCGGTCCAGGCCGCCTCATAGAGATCCACCTTTACCTTTATGCCGCTCAGTTCCTTTTGACAATTTTTCTGCAGCGTAACATTCTTAGGCGCATGGGCTACCCAAATGTCCTTTAACCCAAGCAGCAGCTCCTCCATCAGCTCCGGTGAGAGCGCAGAAGCAGTCGGCCGGATGCTCTCGCCGAACAGATCGCCATAGCCTCCTGGCGCAAGGCTGTCATATCCCTCTTCCTCCATGTAATCCATAATATCCATCGACAGATATTCTTCACTCAGCTGTGGAATGCGGGCAAATAAAATCTGGTATGCCGTATCCATTATCGTCTCTATCTGAAACAGGTTTCCCCCGTTCAGGTTCACGTCTGCCGTCACATAGGCGTTTTCCTTCAGACGGTCATACAAGATATCGCCGCTGATATCCATCTGGTCGATGATATCCATTCCGAGAAGGGTTTTGCATTCCTCTGTCAAGGATAGCTTGATCGTATAGCTTTTTGCCAGATTCTCTATCGCCTGATCGGACTGAACCGAAGCAGCGTCTTTCTTTTCCTTGCCGGAAGTATGCTTCTCCATTACCTCATCCAGCCATTTTTTCTGCAGCTTTTCATATTTCTTGGCCGGGGAAGCCCCGACTGTGCCTGTCACAAACAGCAGTGCTACAATCAACGCGACCGACAGGCCTCCTATCAGTCCTGCCACAACCGGCAGACGATTATCCCTCTTTTTTTCCTGCTTAGGCGCCTTCCAGCTCCCGCTGTCCCCAGACGGTCTTTCCGGCATATTCTCTGGTGTATTTGGTGTCATATTCTGATCCATCCTTCAACCCTCTTTCTGTTGTTGTCCTTGGCAGAAGATTCTCCTTTGCCGTCCGAACCCTCCGCCGCTCCTACCAGCCTGCTGCCTCCTTATCCGGACAGTCAGCAAGCCTTGCCATTTCGCACATCTCCAGTATATAATCCGTAAAGCCTTCTGTCAAGCTTTGACCTTTTCCTATATTTTATTTTCCTTCCTTGACAGAAGGCAAAAGGCGGTTTATACTATAGCCGTTTAAAAGTTTTAAGAAAAATTTAATAAATACGCAATGAAATAGTAGTATGTTCGTGGTAAGGTTTTTTATAACAACAGGATATGACACCTACCGACACCACTTTATAAATGCTAAGGAGAATTTCTATGAGTCATTCGTACAAAAAACGTTCCCGCAGGAAACGCTCTTATCAAAGCTATACCTACCGCAGCCGGGAGTACAGGCTCCGCCAGTACCGAAAACGCCGCATCCGAAGACGGCTTCTTTTTTCGCTCAGCGCACTTTTACTTTTGCTAATTGGCGGACATGTCATCTCCATTTATGCCAGTAAGGGGCAGATGAACCAAGCCAGGCAAACGAATCAGAACACCTCGGATACCCCGCCGGAGCAAACAGATGCTGTCCGGCCGGAAGGAACACCTCAGAAAGCCCTTGATTCGGCGGACTCTGTCACTGCAAATGGCGACGCCAGTCCGGACAGCACTGCCAATCCTGATGGCAATACCTCCGACATGCCTCCCGATTCCTCTGGTACAAAAGGAAAGGCAGAAAATACCGGCTCTAAGGGGAACGCCTCCGACACGGCTTCTGCAGATCCTGATGCTACCGGCGGCTCCGGCAAGGAGCAGGACACATCCGCTGCAGACGAGCCAACGAAACCCGATACCGACGCTCCGAAAGAAACGGACAAGCAAGACGATGCTGCCTCGGAAGCAGTCGATTTTAAACCGGACGACGATTCGTCCAAACCAACGGAATTCAGCTTTGAAAATACACTTTTTATCGGGGATTCCCGGACAGAAGGGCTTTTTATCAACACAGGCCTGACGGAAGCGACCTTTTATGCCATCCGCGGGCTGAATGTTGAAAATATTTATACCAAGGATTTTATCAAGGACAAAACGATTCTGGCTCAAAAGGAAAAAGAAGAGAACGAAGGCAATAAGAAAAAAAAGAAAAGCAAGAAAAAGAAGGACGAGAAGGAGGAAGAGGATTCCGGCGGTGTCACCATCCTGGAGGCATTAAAATACCATTCTTGGCGCAAAATCTATATTATGCTGGGCGTCAATGAGTTAGGCTGGACCTACGAATCCGTCTTTATCGAACGCTATACGGATCTGATCCGGGATATCAAAGAGCTGCAGCCGGAAGCAGAAATCGTCATCCAGTCTATCCTGCCAGTAACCAAGGAGAAATCTGACAACGACGATATCTACAACAACAAGCGGATTTCCCGCTATAATGAACTCATCCAGGCTATGGCCGAGGAGGAAGCTGTCACCTATGCGGATCTGACGCCTGCCGTCTCCGGCAAAAACGGCGCGCTGCCAAAAAAGGGCTCTTCTGACGGCGTCCACCTGACCAAAAGCTACTATATAAAATGGCTGGACTATTTGATTGCACATGAAATTTAGACATAGGAATTTTAGAAGAAAGAAAAATCAAAACAAATTAGGAGGTACTCGTATCATGAAAGCATATGCTCATCACCGTTCTACCTGTCATAACCGTTCCTTACGCCGTCTGATCTCCGGCGCATTCCTTTTCTCTTTGCTGTTTTTAGCTGCCTGCTCCAAAGGCTCTGACAGCACGGACACCGAATGGGATCTGGCCGAATTATCGGATCGGCTTCTCCATGAAATCACCTATACGGACACGCTCTCCAGTATGGACGACAGCTTGATGGATTATCTTTATCCAGATATCGACACCGCAGATGTTTCCGAAAAAACGATTTATATCAGCACCGGTTCGACAGCAGAAGAAATCGCAGCCTTCCAGGCGGTAGATGAAGAAGCAGCAAAGCGGATTGAAGAGGGCTTAAAGAAACGAATCGAACAGCAGACAGAAAGCTTTACCGACTATGTCCCGGAGGAGGTCAAGCGGCTAGAGGATGCCGTACTGGTACGGCATGGAGCCTATGTGGTGCTTTCCGTATCTGGAGATGCCGCAAAGGCAAAGGATATTTTAAAATAAGAAGAAGCAAAAAAGGAACTGTTCTCATAGAGATATCATCTCATAGAGATACAGTTCCTTTTTTATATGTTATTTTTATATGTTTCCGATCCTTCTCTTTGCTTTTGCTATTCCTAGTCCTTCTGCTGTTCCTGCTGCAGCTGCGCCTGGCTGTAATCCACATCTGCCGTAAAGAAATACCGGACGGCGGCAACTGCATTGTCTATATACTCACTGTTTCCCATGATTCCTAACAGCGGACTTTCCTGGTAATTGTTCATCGAAGCATATACCTTACTGTCTCCGAGTCGAATGCCCACCGGAATCTCCACAGCATTTTCTTCATTGACGGATTTATAATATACAAGGGAGTCCTTTACCAGTTCATACAAATCTGCCGGAAGCACCTCCTGCAGATTGACAAAATAATCCTGCGTAGCATAGACTTCAAACTGCTCCTCGTCTGCTACAATCATATCAATGTCCCCTGCAAAAATATAAGCAGCCAGCTTCTGCACATATTGGGAGGCATCCGTTGAGGAATCTCCCAGGAAATAATAGGAATCGTCAATCATCACCTCTTCCCATTTCGGATGGGCGTTGAGATACTCCTTCAGATCCAGCTCCAACGCTTCAGAGGCTGCATCGTTCCAATAATCGTTGATCACCGCCACATACAATACCTGCTCGACCGACGGTCCCACAACGGAATACAGCAGCCACACCCCGGCCACCACGCCTACGATCAGGATAATCAGCTTATTTCGGTAATACTCGTTAAAATACTGCCATTTCGCCTTTTTATCCATTTCACTCCATTTTTGCTTCTCACTTTTTTCTTCCCTTTTCTGATAAATGGAAGCGCTCTCGTCTAATACGGTTTCTTTCCGTGCCATAACACCTCTCCATTCTGTGCGGCCTGCCCGCACGTTTTTCTATCGGGAACGCCATAACTCTTTTCCTTATGGCATTCTCAGCACCGGGTTTTGCTGCGTGCAAACACAGATAGTTCTTCACAAAAACCGTGTGCATCTCCTGAAGAAGCTCTATACTGCCCCAGGACGCCTAAGCATTTTATAACGAAAAAATAGGGCAAAAGCGTCGGCTGATAAAGCGTCCTCTCCTGCCCTGCTTCCAGCCTAGTATCAGTTTATCATACTAGCGCCGGAAAGAAAAGAAACTAATTCTAAAATTTACATGAAATTTATACCCGCTTAGACAGCTCGATAAATTCATCAATGGATTCTGCGATCAGAGCCAGGCTGCTTCTCCAGAAATCCGGCTTCGTCAGGTCGATATCTGCCATCTTTGCCACGTCCTCGACGCTGCTGACTGTCGTAGCGTGAAGCAGGGCGCGGTATTTCGGCAGGAACTCCTTCCCTTCTTTTAAATACTGGGCATACAGACCCTTGGCAAACAAGCCGCCAAACGCATATGGGAAGTTATAGAAGCTGTTGGAATCGGAATAATAATGGCTCTTGCAGGTCCACATATATGGATGAAGCTGCGTCTGATCCAGTCCCTCTCCGTACGCCTCCTTCTGCGCCTTCAGCATGATTTCCTTTAATTCATCGGCAAACAGGAAGCCGTTTTGTCTCTTCTCAAATACCTCGCTCTCAAACAGGTAACGGGAATAAATATCACAGATAATCTGTGTCGTATCCTGCAGCTGACCCTCTAACAGCACCATCTTCTCATGCTCGGACGCATCGGCCACCGCTGCGCTCATAATCACATTTTCATTGAAGGTCGAGGCAGTCTCTGCTACCGGCATCGTATAGCCGGTATTTAACGGCAGATGATCCTGAATCTGCAAGCCATGGTAAGCATGTCCTAACTCATGAGCCAGCGTCACCACATCCGTCAGCCTTCCGTCAAAATTCGTCAGCACACGGCTCTGCTTGACATATGGCATATTCATACAGAATGCACCGCCTACCTTGCCCGGATGCGGATAGAAGTCAATCCACTTCTCTTCAAAGGCCTGCTTGACCATATCACCCAGATCCTCGGCAAACTCATAAAAATGCTTTAACAGATATTCCTTCGCGGAATTTTCATCAAATCTCTGATCGATCTCACCTACCGGAGCAAACAGGTCATACCATGGAAGTCCGTTCTGATGTCCTAGCATTTCTGCCTTCCGGCGCAGGTACGCATGGAATTTCGGCAGATACTCTTTTATCGCCGTCCAGAGCGCATCCAGGGTTTCTCTCTTCATCCGGGATTCCTCTAACGTCATGGCCAGCGGAGACTCATAGCCTCTTTTCCTGGAAATCATATTGACCTGTGCCTTGATATTGTTTAAAGCAAAGGCAATCGGATCTTTGATTTTTTCATAGGCAGCCAGCTCCGCCTCATATGCTTCCTTCCGAACCTGCGGATCGGAATCATAGGCCAGGTTGCGGATAGCCGGAAGGTTCGTTTCTCCACCCTTGTAATCAACCACCACAGTAGAGGTCAGATGATCGAACAGATCGCCCCAGGCGCCGCCTCCTGTCAGATTCATCAGGGAATACATCTCCTCGACATCATCGGAAAGCATATGTGCTACCTCGGCCTTGTTCTCCTCTAACATAAAACGGTAAGCGGCCAGCTTTTCATCCTCGGCCATGTACTCCTCCAAATGAGGCTCTGCTGCCCAAAACTTCTGGATCATAACCGATTCTTTGGCAATCTCGGTGTTTTTCCGTCTGAGCAAATCCATATACCGGGCTGTCTCCGGATCGGTCGTATTCGTAGACTGACGCAGCATGACAAAGCAATACAGTCTGCGGAACAGCTCCAGATACTGCTCTCTTGCCTCGATTACCTCCAGTACAGCCTCCTTGCCGCTGCGATCCTTTAAGCCCGCCGCAAGCTCCTGGATCTGTACGGTTCTCTCATCCAGATGCTTTAGATCCTCCTGAAAGGCCGGATCGTCATAGCCCTTGTATAATACCTCTAATGACCATTCTCCGTTCATGGGTTTCATTCCTTTCTTTTCTTAAAGTTTTTTATAAATTCCGGCCTTTGCCTTCCGGACACACGCCTGGCAGCAGCCGGTAATTTTCCTGCTTCCTATCCGATTATCCTAGATTAGTCCAAGCTTTTTTAACTGCCGCTCAAACTTCTCCTTGTCAATCGGCTTTCCGGCATACGCCACGCAGCCCAGATCAAACGCTTTTTTGACCGTTCGGCTGTCGCCGAGCGCCGTCGTCATAATGACCTTACTTTCCTCTTCCTCCGAAATCTGCTCTTCCTTTTCCTTCTCCCGGATCGCCCTTAACACCTCATAGCCATCTAAAAGTGGCATCATAATGTCCAAGCAGATCAGATCGTATGGCTCCTTTTCCTCTAACGCCATAAGAAAGGCGTCTAACGCCTCTTTTCCATCTACTGTCACGTCGCACTCGCCGTATCGGGACAGGAAATTCTGCATAAACCTCCTGCTGGCATAATCATCCTCCGCAATCAAAATCCGCATCGCCGCCATACCTCCGTTTCTGTTGTTCTCTTCTGTCGCCGCCTAAGGATAAGCAATCCATCTGAACGCTTTCTATTTTACTCCCTGGAGGTAGCTGTGTCAACCGGGGCAGGAATTTTTTTCCACAGCGATGAGAGAGTTTTTATTCTTCATTTTCGTCAAGCAGATATTCATCTTTGAATGTTCCTATGGCCTTCAGTGCCTGCTGTCTTGCAGGAAGGATTCGCACAAAATTGTTCGGCAAATTTCCCTGATGGTGGTAATCATCTGCCGCAAGGTTGCTCTTCAATGTCTCCACAGTAAAATGCTCATCGGCACACCGTCCGATGTAAAAAATCAGTTCCGCAAAATCTCTCCCAGACAAGCCACCAACCGCTCCATCTCCTCATCTGTCCCGACCGTAATCCGCAGATAATTCCGAATCCGATCCGCTCCAAAATGGCGCACAATGATATCCTCTTTCCGTAATTCTGCCAGCAAATCCTCTGCCTTCGCTGCCGGATGTGTTACAAAGAGGAAATTGGCCTGGGAATCGGTACAGGAAAATCCCAGTTCCTCTAATCTCGCCCGGCTCCGCTCCCTTGTTGCGATCACCTTAGCGATTGTTTCTTTAAAATACTCCTCTGCCCGCAGAGAAGCCGCTCCTAACAACTGTGCCGGAAGATTCATCGTATAAGAATTCCAGGAAAATTTCACGGCATTCAACGCGGCAATCAATTCCGGCTGTCCGACTGCATAGCCAATCCGCATCCCTGCCATCGAACGAGACTTGGAAAAGGTCTGCACCACCAGCAAATTTTCGTATTTCTGTGTCAGGAAAATGGCAGAAGCCTTTGGCATAGTGACAAAATCAATATAGGCCTCGTCTACGATCACAACGGAATCCGGATTCTGGCTGACAATCTGCTCCACAAAGGAAAGCGGCTCGAAAATACCGGTCGGTGCGTTCGGATTCGCCAGCACAATCCCGCCGTTTCCATCCTTCTTTAGACCTTTTTCTCTTTTTACCGGGATATAATCCTCTGCGCGAATTCGAAACTGCCCGTCCAACGGAAGCTTCCGGTATGGAACCCGGTACAGTCCCGCCCAGACCTCGTAAAAGGAATATGTGATATCTGGAAATAAAACAGGCTTTGTGCCGGAAAAAAAGGTCTGGAACGCTGCTGCTAACACATCGTCCGAACCTACTCCTACAAAAAAGCACTCCTGCGGCAAGCCAAACCGTTTTGCCAATTCTTCTACAATCGGTGCGGCATCGGTGTTCGGATACAGACGAAATGCCTCCGTATCCATTTTTTTCAGGCACTCTGCGACCTCCGGTGTCGGAGGATACGGATTTTCATTCGTATTTAATTTAATCAGACGCCCCTGCCCTGCCTGCTTTGGCTGCTCCCCTGGTACATAAGGCGTCACTTTTCTGATATTTTCTCTCCATCCTGCCATTGTTACTTTCTCCCCTTTGATGATGACTGTTTTGCGAGCTTCCTTTTTATTTCTTATCATGATACAACATCCCAATCCCTAATGCAAGAAATTTATACTTTCGTTCTCTTGCTTGACACCCCTGTCCGAATGCGCTACAATTTCCCCAAAGGAACAAAAGTTCCATCCAATGACGAAAGGAGTCCTCTATGATGAATCAAGTTTATTTCCCAAGCTGTAACTTTTCCGCTGCCAGCCCGGAGGCCGCCAAAAAGATACGTGCCTTGTTAGCGGAGCGTATGCCTGTTGCCGGATGCTGCCGGGTAGAAAAGAAGGCCTATGTAGCCGGAGCAAAAGCCATCTATTTCTGCCAGGCCTGCCGGGAAACGATAGAGACAAAAATGGGCGCGGAAATGGAAACCGAAAACCTGATCGTCTACCTGGATCACGACGATACCTTTTCCTGGCCGGATTACAGTGGCTTTACCGCGACGATTCAGGACTGCTGGCGCGACCGGGAACATCCGGAGATTTTTGATGCGGTACGCAGTGTCCTACATAAAATGCACGTCACAGTTATCGAAATGGAGGAAAACCGGGAAAAATCCGTTTTCTGCGGAAACCTGCACTTTGAACCGCAAAAACCGGAAAACAAGGAGCTTTTGGCCCGCTATCCAGATACCCCGCTCTTTCAGCTACCAGAGGACATCCAGGCAATACTGATGCGTGAGCAGGTGGAAAAATTTCCAACTATGGAGCTGCTTCCTTGCGAGTGGGCGGTTTGCTATTGCAACCGCTGTGTAAAGGGGATTACTGCCGGGGGTGGCAAGGCGGTTCATCTTTTAGAACTGGCCATGGGAACCTTTGTCTTGTAACCCAGCAACCCAATTTCCTCTGGATTTTTGTTCTCTGATTTTGTATAATAAGCCTCAGAAGGAGGGCTACGTCCTGCCCTTCCAGATAACACATAACAGGCAGGTGTAAGGACGGCTTATCACATTCCCTGCCGCAAAACAGAAAGGAAGGATTTTACATGATACGAGTAACGATCTGGAACGAACATATCCAGGAAGCCGGCGACTACAAGCTTTTAGGCGTCCCGGAAGATAAAAAAGAGGTCATTGCCTGGCTTACGGAAGGTGCAAAGGAAATCGCCAAGGTTCATCCAAACGGTATGAACGAAACACTGGCCTCCCATTTAAGACAGTTTGATGATCTGGAAATCCGTACTGCTACGCTGGACATGCCGGAGTGCGGGCTGCCGGACGAGGTTTTGGACAACACGGATGTGCTGATCTGGTGGGCTCATATTGCACATCATATGGTGCCGGACGAATTAGCAGAAAAGATTCATCAGCGGGTATTGAAGGGAATGGGCTTTATCGCACTGCATTCCGCCCATCCAAGTAAGCCTCTTCAGCGTATCCTCGGTACTTCCGGTTCTCTGCAATGGAGAGAAGGGGACTTCTGCCGGGTATGGTGTACCTGTCCAACCCATCCGATTGCAGAAGGGATTCCGCTTTCCTTTGAGCTTCCAGAGGAAGAAATGTACGGAGAATTTTTCGATATCCCGAAGCCGGATGATTTAGTCTTTACGAGCTGGTTCCGCGGCGGCGAGGTGTTCCGTTCCGGCTGTACCTGGACCAGAGGCTACGGACGGGTATTCTACTTCCAGCCAGGGCATGAAACCAATGCCTCCTACCACAACGAATACGTCCTGCGTATCATTCAAAATGCGGTCTACTGGTGCGCTCCGGTCCTTAGAAGGGAAACCATTGACTGCCCGCATGCCGCAGTCTCCCCGGAAAGCAAGTACCGCGAAGGTTAAAAGCAAATACACTTACAAATTTTTACTGGTTTTTGCATGAACCTCTGCCCTTCTGTCCATACTGATAACAGAACGCGCTTATAACGCTTCTTGTATGTTGCATGGCGGAAGGGCTTTTGGCTGAAAAAGTCTGATGTCTCTTTTTTGGCCGATTCCTTTCCAAACTATAACAAACAACAAAACTATTGTCCATGCAAAGCCAGTTCAGGGAAGCAGGAAAGGAATCAGAGCATATGCCAAAAAAGAAAAAACCGATTGTTCTTTCAGAAATCAAAGAAGAAGAAAAAATGAAATATGAGATCGCCGGAGAACTTGGACTTTTGGATCGGGTACTACGCGACGGCTGGAGTTCCCTTTCCGCCCGCGAAACCGGACGGATCGGAGGGATGCTGCGCCAGCGCAATCAAAAACAACGTAAGGAAAACGGCTGACATGTAGACAGGGCTGCATATCAACCGTTTTCAGCCCTCCAAAACATCCAAGTATAAGAGGACTGCAGGCATCCGCCGCTTTTAAATCTCCCAAAAGTCAAAATGCAATCTACTGACGGCCAGGAAATTCTTTACGACGATGCAGATACCGCCAAGTAAGATCGACGCATCCTGAAGGCCGGAGGGGACGATTTTTACGTAATGATTCACTCTGCTCGTAAGGGATTGCTCAATCCGTTTGATCAGACCCGGAGAATTGATCACAAACAGACTGTTGATGATCACGACGTCCGGGTTAAAGCTGTTTAATACATTATTGACACAAACTGACATATAACGGACAAAGGAGTCAAGAATCTCTTTCGCATCCTCGTCCTTGCTCCGATAATACTCGAAAAACTCATCCATATCAACGGCAGCCAAGTGCTTCCTCTTCGCAAACTCCCGCAGCAGAACGCGTTCGGAGACATACTGCTCCAGACACCCCCGATTTCCGCAGGGGCATGGACGTCCGTCCACTTCAATGATCGTATGCCCGATTTCCCCGGCTGTCCCATTATATCCGGTAAATAATTCATGGTTGACCAGCACGCCCAGACCGATGCCGGAATGAACGCTGATATTGGCCAGTACCGGATAATCATAGACAAACGATTCCTCGCCCAGCACGGACAGATTCGCTTCGTTTTCCAGCAAAACCGGAACGCCAAACTCTTTTTCAAGTCGCTCTGCCAAATCCAGATCCGCTATCTGATAATACGGGGCAAAGGTGATAACATTGTCCTTGACTGCTCCATGAATCCCCAAAGCAATCCCTACGAGGCCATAGCGGGTAGAGGAATCGGAATCCATCAGCCTTTCAATTAACTGCTTGATTTCCTCCAACATCCGCTCCGGCTCCGTCGGCGTCTCATGCTGAAACAGACACGCATGACTCCCGCTTAAATTCGTCCGAATCGCACTGAGCATCTCTACTCCTACATCGACGCATATTGCATATCCCGCATCCTCGCAGTATTGCAGCAAAATCGGCTTCCGCCCATAAGAGGTATCGTCGCTGCCGATCTCCCAGACCAGTCCCCGTTCCAAAAGTGTCTGCACAATCGCAGAAACCGTCGCCTTAGTCAGCCCCAGCTCTTTGGCGATGCTTGCCCGTGAAATCGGTCCCTGGCGGATAATCGTTTCTAAAACCAGTGTGCTGTTAATATCCCGTATCAATTCCTTACTGCCTGTCAGCATTACCCGCCTCTCCTTTCTGTTTGCTTACTTCCTGATTTGATGGCAAATCAAATATTCTATGAAGCTTTTGACATCTCGTTCCTCTACCTGAAATCCCAAAATCTGGTATACACAGTTTCGATGAAAAAATTGAATTCTAAGCCATTCAACTCCTTCTTCTCTGTCAGAACCAGTAATTTTTCTCCAAAAAGCTCGTCCATCTGTACTGGTTTTATCACAAGCTTTTGTGCAACCTTCACACTCACGGAAGCACCTATTGACTCCACCTTCCTATAGTCAAAGACGATTTCTTCTAAATCAGAAATTTTCTTCACTGGTATTCTGGTTACTGATTGAACCAGACATAGCATTAGGAAAAGGATAAATAATACAAAATTTCTAAAGGATTTCCATCTATTTAAGTGTTTCATGAGCCTATCTCTTTAGTTGGAGCATTTTCTGCCAAACCGCTCCACGATTGTGCTCCATATACTATTTGATAATGTATACTCATCCCATAATTAGAATCTACTGTTGAATCAATATAATATTTAAGCCGTTTTTTTTCCCATGTTGCACTCACTCTATTTATATTTTCTTTGTCACTAAGGTTCTGCTCTCTGACTGTCTTAATGTTATCAAAAGATACAAGTCCCTGATTTCCTCCTGCAATCAAATAATATTTTCCATAACGAACATCATATTCTGTTTGTTCTAAGTATAATATATATTCTTTGTCTCTTTGCATTAATGGTGTTTCACTAATTTCTGGCGTTATATGATCTTCATATTCTCCTCCAGTTTGTAAAACTTCAATTATACTCCCTTCTTCAATATTTCCTTTCTCTACATTTTTAATCAATATTTGTTGTTGTGTAAATACCATATTATTACGAAGTTCTGTTATACTATCTATTACTTTCCCATGAATAATCAGATCAGACGCCATTTCCATTTCTTCCCATGTGTTATAATGTTTTGTCCATGAAACCTCCATAATTGTTTTTTATTCATTACTTTGATATTTATTTGCAGAATTCGTAACTATGTCTTTAAGCAAAACTATCAAAATTATTGTAATAAACATATCCCACCAAAATAACTTCTTTTTCTCATAACATATACCCCTTTTAATATTCTGTATATTTTTTATATCTATTTCTAATCTTTTATTTTTTAACAGGACTGCCAAATCTCCTTTAACGCCGGATACAGCCTGCGGAATGTCTGGTATTTCTCCTCATACCGCGCCGCCAACTCCGGCTCCGGGGCAAGTGTCTCCTTCACCCGTACAATCCGCTCTGCTGCCTCTGCTACGTCACGGAACACGCCGCAGCCGACGGCCGCCAGCATCGCGCCGCCCATCGCCGGGCCTTCCTCGATCTCTGGAGTTTCTACCGTCAGGTTCAATACATTCGCCACAATCGTCCTCCACAGCTCGCTCTTCGCGCCTCCGCCGCAGATTCTCGTCCTTTCGATCTGAATTCCCTGTGACTTCGCTACCTCATAGGAATCCCGCAGAGCAAACGCTACTCCCTCCATAACGGCCTGGGTCAGCTGCTCCCTGGTCGTATCCATCCGCATTCCGATAAACGCTCCTCTGGCAGACGGATCGTTATGCGGCGAACGCTCTCCCATCAGATACGGCAGGAAAAAGACATCGTTGTTCCCTAGCCGCTCTTCCTTTTGTTCTAAAATAGCCTGCTGTTCCCCGGCATACTCCGTCGTTTTTAAAATATCATCCATCCACCATTTGTTGCAGGAGGCGGCGCTTAGCATACAGCCCATCAGATGCCAGGTGCCGTCTGCATGGGCAAACGCATGAAGTGCATTTTGCGGATCGACATGAAAGCTCTTGCTGGAAATAAAAATCGTTCCGCTCGTTCCGAGGGAAATGTTGCAGGCGCCGTCTCCGACTGTCCCAGTGCCGACCGCTGCCGCTGCATTGTCCCCGGCTCCGGCAATGATCCGAACCTCCGGGGAAAATCCCAACTCCTCTGCCAGCTCCGGCTTTATCGTTCCGATCACCTCATAACTTTCGTACACCTTCGCCAACTGCTCCTCCTGCACGCCGCAAAGTTCTAACATTTCCTTCGACCAGCAGCGGTTCTTGACGTCAAGCAGCAGCATCCCGGAGGCATCGGAAACGTCCGTCGCATGAACGCCGCTTAACCGGTACGCCAGATAATCCTTCGGCAGCATAATCCGCCGGATACGCCCGAACAGCTCCGGCTCCTGCTCCTTCATCCACAAAAGCTTAGGCGCGGTAAAGCCAGCAAATGCAATGTTCGCGGTATACCCCGAAAGCGTTTCTTTTCCGATCACGGTATTCAGGTAATCCGTCTCTTTTCCGGTTCGCCCATCGTTCCATAAGATCGCCGGACGCAGCACCTGATCCTCTTCATCTAGCACCACCAGCCCGTGCATCTGCCCTCCAAAGCTGATTCCGGCCACTTGGCTTTTCTCGATCCCTTCCGTCAGCTCCAAAAGCCCGGCTACCGTCTGCCGGAACCAATCCTCCGGGTTTTGCTCCGACCAGCCCGGATGCGGAAAATACAACGGATATTCCTTTGAAACAATCCGGCAAATCTTCCCGGTTTCTTCCATCATCAGCAGCTTGACCGCCGATGTTCCCAAATCAATCCCAATATAATACATGCCTGACCTCCTATATAGTTTATTTACTAAACAATTATAGAGCATACCTAGTCGAATTGCAAGACCAAGTTTTTCGCTTACCAGTTATTCCTTGCATGCTCGCAGAACGCCACCATATCCTTCACCTCAATCACCTGGCCGTCCGGCAGAACCGCCTTTCCATTGAATTTCCCATGTACCTGGTGGCAACAGTTATCGACAAACAGCACCTTGGTTTCCGTATAGTGGTCATGCACCGGCGTCATCGTCAGATCAAACTGCCCGTCCGGCGTATAAAAACGCCATGGCGCCATATAATCATCCGGGTTCCGGTCTACCTGCAGGCTTCCAAGCTTATACGCCTTTCCGTTCCAGAAAAACATATTTTCCGTAGCCGCCCTTGTATCGCCAAAGCCCCAGCCGATGTTAAAGCCGAACCGCCCTCCTGCCTGGTAATCCGCCCCACAGCCCCAGAACCATTCCTGGGAAAACGGCCAGACGCCGCGTCCCCAATCCATTAAGCCGGTCTGATTTCCGTCTGCCTCGACCAGCCGGTTTCCAAAGCATACCGTTCCCTTGACACCATAATAATGCTCCTTGCAGTTTAAATAAAATTGCCCCTTTTTGGCAAACGGCGTCGCAATGACCATCTTTTCCTCCTCCGGGTTCCATGGCAGATGGAGGTCGATTTCTACTGGCTCCTCGCCCTTTACCCGCAAACGCAGACGCTTGTAGTCCTTCCCCGTCTCATACCGCATCCGGAAACCCTGGCCTCTCGTATCCAAAACCCCCGGCAGCTCCGGGTTGTCTGAAAAATGCAGATCCTTTTTGAGAAACGGATACATCCGCTCAAAATCATAATGTTCTCCGTCCTTTAAAGAAAATAAATGCGCGGAAAGCTGTGTGCAGTAGGACACATGTCCCATCGTCATCTGCAGCACCCAATCTCCCAACGGGAACTGATAAAAATCCCATTCCTTTAAACGGAACGGCCAGTCCGCCGCCTGACTCCGGTCATAGTCATACAGCATATGCCTGGCATAGCCCGGATGAAGCAGCTCCCCCTTTTTCCCCAATAACGGAACTCTGGCTGTCATTTCCCTTTGCACTTGATTCCCCATACACGTACCCTCCTATCTGGTATCACCCAATCTTTTTTTATAATATCTCGCCGCCAGCGCCAAAGGCACAAAGGCCAGCAGCACCAGCACCGCCGCCCACATATAAATCGACTCCGTCGGAATGTTCTCCGTAATCCCATATTCATTGACCACGCTCCCTGCGCCGTTCTTGATGATCGCATTGCCTAAGAGCGTCCCGATAAACATCGGAATCAACGTAAAAAATAGCACACGTACCCCCTCAAACTGTCCTCTGTTTTCCTCTGGATAGAGCTGCTTTACCCACATCGTCAACGACTGCACAACCAGCACGTAGCCTGCTCCGGCTAAAAACACACCGGCAAACAGCGGCAGGTTCACTATGGAAAATACCTGCTCCGTATCGACTGTCCCAGGCCGGATCAAGGCCGAAATCACACATAGCCCGATAAAATTGATCACAATCGCCGCTCCTGCAACAAGCGGTGTTTTCCCTTTATTGATAAAACTCACCGCAGGAACGACAAGCGCCGACGCCAGTAGCAGACTGATTCCCTGGATCAGACCCATACTGTCCGCCGAAAAGCCGATTCGGTAAATCAGCCAGTTCCCCATATGCACAAAATAAATATTAAACGGAATAAAAAACAGCATCGCCGTCAGGCTTGCAAACAGCAGCTCCTTTTTTACCAAAAATCCCTGAAGCCGGAACACCTCCGAAAGCTGCTTTCCCAGGCTCCCCTCCTGATGCGGCTTTAGCTCCGGCGCATCCTGTAAAAAGAACAAAGAAAAAACACCTGTCGCAATCACAAACAGACCCATCACCCAAAACAGGCGCTGGTAACTATCATTCCCGCCGATCAGCATACCGCCCAGGATCGTTCCCAAAATCGTCCCGATGACCGGCTGGATCGCCAGCACCGCCCCAATCTGCCCACGGTTGGCATCCGTCGTCATATCGTTGCTCCAGGCGCTGTACCCGGAATCGTTCCCCATCGAGCCGAAAAAGCTCATCACATCGTCTGCCAGAATCACCAGCACCGCCGCCCAGATCGAAATCTTCGCCCCTGTCCCGACGCTGCCACCTCCTAAAAATTCTGTCAGCCCAAACAGAATCGTAAAAACCCCCCAGGCAATGTAACCAATAGAAACAAACCGCCGTCTCGTCCCCAGCCTGTCCGAAAGTGTCCCGAACAGAAACGTCGAACATGTCGTCACCAGGGCGCTGCTAATCACCATCCAGGTGACAATCGTCGAATCCTTTGCAATCTTGGCGTAGACAAACGTATTGAACCACTGGTTTTCGATGTTCCAGCAAAGCTGTCCGGCCAGGCCAAGTCCCCACATCAAAAGCCAGAACCGTCCCTTCCCCATGTTCTTTGACATGCTACCCTCTCCTTTCTTTTTCTATTCCCTTTTTGCTCTTCCTTTTGCTCCTTCCCTTCGTTTTCTCTCTTCTGCCCCTTCTTTTTGCTATTCCCCCATCTGCATTACTATCTTCATTGTATCCTGTTGCCGAAGTCCTGTCAATTTATTTCCGCAAAGCAACGAGCTAAGTAGCCATGCTTGCATGGATATTTGACTTTCTTCCTCTTTCAAAGGCTTTTTCTTGATAGAATTAGCCGTTCTGGCTGCTATTCTCTGGAACCTTGCTCCGATCCGAATAAAGATCTTCTAATGTCAAAAGCGTTACATCCCCTTGCTTTTCCCGCTCCAAAAGAGCCTGGCTAAAGCCTCCCTTGGAAAAAATATAATACCGGAACTGCCCATTCGCCCGGAATACAAAAGCATATTGCTTTAGCAGTTCCAGCTCCTCTACCCCTATTTTTTCATTCCGGTATTTACAGGACGCGATCAGATATTCCTTTCCCTCTACCGGCAAGCCGACAATATCGATCTGCACTTCCTTTTTCGTTCTGGCGTCCGTTCCCCACCACTGTCCTGCCTCACTTAACAAAAAAGGCAGATCTTCTGCATAACGGAGCAGATATTCCCGGCACATCTTTTCAAATACCAGTCCCATATACTCTGGATAAAACCGTTTGACTGCCTGCTCATACACAGCCTGTATCCGCCCCGCATGGATTAAGGACATATTTCTGGGAACAAAGCGATACCAAAAACGGAAGAAATTGTCCTCTATCGTATAGATTGTTTTTTTTCCTGGTTTTTCCGCCATCGGGCTTTCTTTTTTCAAAATTCCCAGTTCCAGCAATACGTGCAGATATTTGGCGCATATTCCGGAATCCAACCCAACCTTGGTAGAAATTTCATTTGCATGGCTGGCTCCTCCGGCTATGGCAGAAATAACCGAATTATAAATCGCTGGTTCCCTCAGTTCCTGCTTCAGCAGGTTTTCCGGTTCTTCAAATAAAGAACTGGAAGGCTGAAGAAGGTTGTCCCGGATCGCCGCATCCACGTCCTGCTCTATCTCCAGCTTATTCAAATAATGTGGAATCCCACCTGTTACGCCGTATACCAGCGCCTGCTTTCCTGCCAGATGTGGTCTATGATATGCTGCAGCCGCGAAGAAATAGATTTTTCCGCCCGGGCCAGATATGGATATTCGTCTATTACAAACACCAGACGTTTTCCCTGGCAAGCCTCGTTACCTCTTCCAAAGCCTCTACAAAGCTTTGATAAACAAGTGCATAGTTCTTCTCTGGATTTTGGTAGATCGCAATTGCTTTGGATAAAGCCTCCAGGTTTTCCTGTGCCGAAGCATTTAACGCTGAAAAATAGATCGTCGGCTTTCCTTTGCAAAATTCATTGTTCAGAGCCGTCTTTCCCACACGCCGCCTTCCATAGATAATGATACATTCAAATCGTCCCTTTTCATAATGCTTGTTCATCGTACCAAGCTCCTCTTCCCGACAATAAAACACAACCCTCCTCCTTCCAATGCAAATAACTAACTTATGAGTTGGTGTAACATGAGTCTATTATATAAAATTTCCTGCAAATATCAATCTGCTGTATAGTTCGGAGAACTTTCCTAATGATACAAAAAAAGAAGCCCTGCATATTCTCCAGGACTTCTGCTCTTTTTACGAAGCTGCTGACGGGAATCGGACCCGTGACCTCCGCACTACCAATGCGACGCT
>CASCWU010000012.1 GCA_949155905.1 uncultured Lachnospiraceae bacterium | reverse complement strand
GGAAGGAAATGGGTGAGATTCTGGAAAAACTGATTTTAGGCTGTGTCCCGGAGGAAAGCGGCAGGCTGGTCAGTGATTTGATTTCCAACGAGCGCTATCATTATACGCCGTTACGGCATGCCAAGGAGCATCCAGATATCGGCATCCAGGATCGGCTCTGGGAAATCGGTGTGGCGATCAAAGAGCAGCAGTTGTTAGAGATTGCTTATCACAGGGCGGTTGATGCAAAGGAAACGAAAAAACGTCTGGTAGTAGAGCCCATGGCGATTCTGTTTTCGGAATATTATTTTTACCTCAACGCGTTTATTGTTGAAGAGGACGAGAGTGGGAAATATGTCCATAAATACGATTATCCGGCGATTTTTCGCTTCGACCGGATTGCGGAAAGCAAACGGATCGGGAAAAGCTTTCCGGTTGTTTATGCCAACCGTTTTGAGGAAGGAGAATTCCGCAAACGGATTCAGTTTATGTATGCAGGTCGCCTGATGACCGTCCAGCTCTGGTTTTATGGGAACAGCGCGGAGCCTATTTTAGACCGTCTGCCAACAGCGGAGATTGTAAAGGAAGAAGCAGGCCGGTTTTTGATAAAGGCTGAGGTGTACGGAAAAGGAATCCTGATGTGGCTGATGAGCCAGGGGGATCGGGTGGAGGTCATCAGGCCGGAAAAGCTGCGGGAGGAGATGAAGCAGCTTTTGATTCAGACGTTGAAGCAGTATGAAGACGGAGAAGAAGCAGCGGAGGAAGAGACAGCAGGGAAAAGGACAGAAACGTAAGTACCAAAAGAAGCAGAAAAAAGACAGCCATAAAGAAGTTGGCCTAGTAGGAAAGAAAACGTGTAAAGGAGAGTTGACCCTCTCCTTTACACGTTTTTTATTTGAGTTGCCAATAACCTTTTGTATCAGCTCCAACTCGTGTAGAGGAAAAACGACAAAAAAGGGCAAATTTTTTGTAGGATGACAGTATTTGTCATAGATGAGTGCTACAATTTCTGTGGAAGCAGAAAAGAAGGAGGGAAGGTACGATGGTATGTAATTGTAAACAGGTAAAACGTTGTGCCTTTTGTAAGCATTGGTACGATCCGACCAGCAGCGCGATTGTTCCCAAGCAGCCCAGAATCAATCTTTGGGAAATCAAGGAGTGTAAAAAGCTTTGTTTGAAAAAGAATTGCGAGATGTCGGCTACGGCACGGTGTGGGGCGTATGAGAGTAAGATGGAAAATTAAAAAAGGGGGAATTAACCTATGGCAGAAGTAACATCCATTCAGCCTGCTGATTTAAGGAAAATCGAACATAACCTGAGCGCTATTCACCAGAAGATCCAGGTAGTGGATGAAAAGGTCGAGGTGGTGGGAAGCAGCGTCAGCGTGGTATACGACGAGGTGGAGAGCCTAGCGAGGGAGTTCCATGAGTTTGTGGACAACCAGGAACGGGCGAACCGACTGGGACAGGCGGAAACCAGGCTGGTAAGAATCCGCCAGGAACTAGAACAAAAGTACGGGCATTACGATATGGTAAGACGGATGGCAACGGGGATTTTGCAAGCGGATGATTTGGCTATTGTAAGGCAGGAGACTATCAGCACGATGACCGAGGAGGTTATGGTTTCAACGCCGAACTATTGGCTGGCACCCTGTTTGGTAGCGCTGGCTGCTTGGATCAATGACCAGCCAGGAATGGCAGAGCGGGCGTTGCGCGAGGGAATCCGGCGGAATGACGAGAAAACCTCGTTGTTTTTTGCACTTGTGTGCCGAAGGGCGGATCGGAAAAATGCCTGTCTGAAATGGACGCAGCGTTATCTGGCGAATCAGGATGAGGAAAAACTGGATCGGAAAGCGATTATCATCATAGACGCGTTTGCCAGTGGGCTGTTGGGAGCGGATTCGGAAGGAATGATTTCCAGGCAAATGGCGGAATGGCTGGAGCGGCTGACAGAAAAGCCTGGCTTTATCGAGCAGCAGACAAAGCAATGGTCAGATGCAATCAACCTGAAACGTAAGCCAGTGGATCTGGATTCTTATACGTATTTGCGGAAGTATACCAAAACCTGGCCGGAACTCCAGGAGGTGATGGAGGGAGCCTGTCTCCACGCCGAGTTGCTGGCTTACTTTATGGCGATTTTTGAACAGGAGCCAGTGAATAAGGCGTTAAAGGAGCAGCTCGATGAGATTTTGACCAGCCTAGTGACGGATTTTGATGAGGAGGAAATCCCCTTGCGGAAGGAGGAACGCTTCGAGCAGTTTGTCGTGGATTTGAAGGGGGACGAAAAACGGGCGAAACAGGATATGGAGGTAGAGCAAACGGCATTTGAAGAAGAAAAGGATTTTACTCAGCTTCTGACGGACGCCAGTATGAAGCCGGAAAGCTCTAATGCCAGTGTTTCTACCCAGAAATTTGCGATTTCCTTATCAAAGGAATGGATCTATAACGCATATCAGGATATTGTCGCACAGAACCGGATGAAAATTCCCCATGAGATCGTGCTGCAGGTAGGAGAGTTCAGCGGAACGACCTTAGATGGGCAGGATGAAAAAAGCCTGCTAACCAGATTTAATCAGTTGATTGACGCACAGATCCAGGCGGCTATCGCAGGGGAGGTTTTAACGGGCTTCCAGAAATTCTGTCTGGCAGGTGGGGCTGCCGTGGCGTTGCTGGGGGTGCTGATGCTGTTTGGAGCATACCAGGTAATGGGAGTGATTGCGATAATTGCCGGAATCGGAATGATTGTCTACTATCATTCCTCGAAAAAACAAGTGGAAGTAAATCAGCAGAAGATCCGAATTGAATTAGAAGCAAAACGAAAAAATGATTCCAAAATCATTCGGGCTGTTTTGGCAGAGGTCGTGGATTTTCGGGAAGAATTTGCCAGAAAGGACGGAGAAAGCGAGCAGGTGTTAGACTTTTTGGAACAGCTCTCCCCGGATCAATATATCCGCAGGCTCTCGGATTCCACTAGGAGGATTCGGGTATAAGACCGGAGAAGAAGGATAGAAATGGAAAGAGCTTTGAAAAGCTGGAGGCTTTATAAAGCTTGAAAAAAGAGAAGGAAAAAGAAAACGAGGGAGGCAGGAGAAATGGAACAGGATCGCCCGATAGGGATACTAAGAAAAGGAGTAAAGACCAGAGAAGAAGCAGAAAGCAGGGAAGCAGAGAATAAGGAAACAGAGAGCAGGGAAACTGGAAGCAGGGAGGCAGAAAATAAATCAGTAGGAAGTAACAGAACGGAAGGGAAAGCGGTTGAATCGAAAACTATCGAAGTGAAAACTGCCGAAGCAAAGGACAGGGATATCGTACAGTTTGCAGACGGGCTTCCGGAGTGGGATATCATACCGCCGCAGGTAGTTGTCAGAAGGAGGAAACGAGGATGATTCAAGTACCGCATACCTATTCGGAGTGGGTAACTGTGCTGGAGCTTTTGAGGGCGAGGAGACAGGATGAGGAAGTGCTGGAGGCGATGAAGGGCGGTTCTCTGGAATGGCAGTCCGGCGTGGCAGAGCGGTTTACTAAGCGGCTGCTGGAAGTGGTCAACGACAGGATGAACGCTGCTTCCGACCGTTTCCAAAAAGAGATGGGACGCGCAGGGACTTCTGAGGGCGCGATTGTCCAGGCGTTGCTGGCGTTGCGGAAGGAACTTGGATTTTTGGTGCAGGCTCTGACGCTTTCGGCATTGCCGGAGAAGGAACATCAGAAGTATGTGCAACTGATTTTGGATCAAGCTGACATAATACAACACTCGTTGGAAGAATCTGCTAAGGGAGACCGGAGCGGAAAGCTGGCCAGCCTGGTGCGGAATCATAAGGTAAATCAGCTACAAGGAGGACAGAAAGTATGAGTGATTTAACAGAAAGCAGGGGGCTGTTAAAGCGGTATTCGGTAGCGCGGATTCCGTTTATTGCGATCCATACGATTGAACGGGGAAGAACCTTGGATGTGCTAAAAGGGATTGCAGAGGAATTGTCTCTGCCGTTTTATGTTCATACGCTTTCCAAAGGAGTCTATGATCTGGCAACGGAAAAGGTGCTGACGGAGGATCGTTCCGTATATGGGGCGGTGGATTTTATGGCGGAGCAGATGAAGCGCAGGCAGTACCTGACGCTGGTGCTGACGGAAATCCCGGATTTAAGCTCGGATAACAGCGATTCCAGGCAAATCCTGGATTTGGTCAACCTGGCGAATGAATCAGGTGGGGTCGTGATGGTTCTGACCAATCATTCTGTCTGGAACCAACTGCAGCGCCAGGGGATGGTCATTAAGATGGATTTGCCGAACGAGGAGGAAATGTATGGTATTATCAAGGAATACATCGACGATTACCGCAGCGAAATTCCAATCGAATGGGACAATCGGGACATCCGAGAGGCGGCCTCTACGTTAGCTGGTGTCACCCGGATTGAAGCGGAAAATGTGATTGCCGCCTTGATTGCTAATAAGGAAATCCGGAAAACGGATATGGATGAGATCCGCTTTGCCAAGGATCGGCTTTTTTCCGATATTTCAGGGCTGGAGAAGATCGAAGTAGAGGAAACGGTCAAGGACGTCGGAGGGCTGGAGGGGCTGCGGAAATGGCTGGAGGAGAAAAAGGAGCTGCTAAAGCCGGAAAAACGGGACGAACTGCGCTCCAAGGGACTGCAGCCTCCGCGAGGAATTTTGCTGGTAGGGGTGCCAGGCTGTGGAAAGTCTCTTTCAGCAAAGTCGATTTCCGCGAACTGGCGGCTCCCGCTTTATCGGCTGGATTTTGCTACCGTGCAGGGAAGCTATGTTGGGCAGTCCGAGCAGCAACTCAAGGACGCGTTGACGACGGCAGAGCAGGTTTCGCCTTGTATCCTTTGGATTGATGAAATTGAAAAGGGGCTTTCCGGGGCAGGCTCCGGGGACGGGGGAGTTTCCACCAGGATGGTAGGGCAGTTTTTGTTCTGGATGCAGGAATGTAAAAAGCAGGTATTCGTCGTGGCAACGGCAAACGATGTTTCGATGCTGCCTTCCGAGCTGCTGCGCCGGGGGCGGTTTGACGAGTTGTTTTTCGTGGATTTGCCGACGGCAGAGGAGCGGCGCGAGATTCTTTCTCTGTATATGAGAAAATATCTGAATTTGGAATTTAGTGGGGATTTTGCGGATAAAATCGTAGCGATCAGCGAGGGCTTTACTGGGGCAGATCTGGAATCGACTGTCCGTGATTTGGCGTATCGTTTTATTGCAAACGAGGGATTTTCGCTGGATCCGGAAACGATGATAACGGCCTTTAACAATGTAGTTCCGTTGTCCCAGACCAGCCCGGAAAAAATCGAAGCGATCCGCGACTGGGGAAGGGAACGGGCGGTACCGGCTTCTGGTAGGCCGATTGGAGAGGAAGAGTTGACGATGAAAAAGGATGCACCTAAGACAAGGAAGGTGTTAGTGTAATATGCCAAAGCCAATGTTAAAAACGCCGCAGACGGCCACACAGCGAACACAGGCAGATAGCCTGTTAAGCGCCGTCCGCCAGGAAAGGCAGCTAGGACAGGAGCAACAGCATGAGGAGGCCAGGATGTTAGAAAAACGGAATACAGATCGGCTGTTGAGAAAGACACGCTCGAAGGCTTATGTAGAAGCCCTGTCCAAGCTGGATGCGGGAGGCCATGTACAGAACCAGAAGCAAATAGAGGAAATCCTTCAGACTATCCGGCAGGAATTTCCGGATCTGGAGGTATATGGCCTGCTGTTGGGTGTCGTCGCGATCTGTTATCTGGGAGAGCCTTATGAGGTGCATAGCCTGGCGATAGAAGGAGGTATTCTGGAGCATTACCAGCGCGGCCAGGCTCTGCCAAGCAGGTTGGAAAAGGCCAGAGGGATTGCCTTGCGGGGCGGGTATCAGTTTATTGAGGTGTATAGTGATTGCTGCCGGGCGATTGGGAAGAATGGGAGCGTGGCGGTAATTCTGGAGTAGGGCTGAGAATAGAGATATGGGGCTGTAGCACTTTGTTAGTGCAACGGCTCCTATTTTAAATAGTAAAATTTGTCGTTAAAAACAACATTATAGATTACAGAATAAATATTTAAAATATAAGAAAGGTATTTCTTTTTTGCCTTATTTATGGTATGCTTATAATCAAATAACATAATACAACAAATAGTGATAGAATTCGACAAAGAAATTGTGTTAAAATGATGGAGGAAAAGGTTGTGAACACAGAATTTAATAGTGAATTAGCAGAATCTAATAAAATTTTAAAACTATTTAGAAATTTACAAAACAGGGATACAGATACTGTAGTGGAATCCGTTATAAAAGGAGAGAGTTTTGCAAAAGAAAGCTTAAAAAATGATGAAGTATGCTTTTATCGTATTAAACAGCTTTCTTTTGATGAGGATTATCCTCATAGAGAGGCCTTTGAAAACGTGCTATTGTCATTGGATAACCAAGCATTTAATTTTGCATATATCCTTACTGGCACAAAAGAAGGGATAGAACTGTGTATAGGAGTGGTAAAAAATAAAAATGAAAATAAACCAATTTTAGGGAAAATGCTTTCAGCGGTTAATTATGGAGAAATCATTGCAAATGTGTTTGAGGGAAATTTCGGAGGAAGTGAGCTGGAAAAATTAAAAGCACAGGAATTTGAAGAGCTGATAAGAGCCAATGGACAAAAATATAAAAATGCAGGAGTTATTTTGGGGATTCCATCTGTCAGTGAGGAAGCCTCCAATAAAGAATATGATTTTCAGGGAATGGATCGTCTGATTAACAGTATGCTTGGCCTGGAATGGCGTTTGGCCATTGTGTGCGAACCGATTTCCAAGCGTGAAATACTAGAAATAAGAGAGGCAGTATATGAATTATACAATTGGTTATCCATTTATTCAAAGAAAACCCTGCAATATTCAGAAAACGATAGTCAGACAGTGTCTTATGGAATAACCTCCTCTGCTTCAAAAGGCAGTAATACCGGATATAATAAAAGCGATGCTACTTCAAAAGGAAAGCAAAGCGGAACACAAAGCTCCAGTACCCAACATCAAGAAGGATACTCAGAAGGAAAAAGCGAAAATACCTCTACTGGAAAAAACAGCGGATGGAATAAAAATCATGGTTATTCCAGTGCAGTAACAATCGAAATGGCAAACAAACATGCAGAGGAACTTATGCGCTATATCAATGAGAGCCTTTTAGAGCGGTTAAAGATTGGATTTAGCAAAGGAATGTTTCAAACCTCTGTTTACTATATGGCAAAAGAACCAACACATGCAAATCGTCTAAAAGGAGGAATTATAGCTTTATTTCAGGGAAGTAAGGCTACTTATAGCCCATTGCATGCAAAACGGATAGATTTAGGAAAAGAAAATAATTTTGAGCTTCTTTGTACCTATCAGAATCAATATATACGGGAACCGGAAAGTGAGGAGGATGTATTAAGATTATTGGGGATACCATTTTATGAGGCTGGCGTTGGCCTGAATACCTATTTGACCGCAAAGGAGGTAAGTCTTCTTGCCGGACTTCCCCAAAAGGAAGTACCAGGTTTGGCATTAAAGGAAAGTGTTGCTTTTGGATTAAATGAGAAAGGAACCTGGAAAAAAGAAGATGGGATAAAATTGGGACAAATGATTCAAAAAGGCAGAAGGTTAAAGGAGCTTCCTTTTATACTTGCTCCAGACAGCATTGCCAAGCACATTTTTGTGGCAGGCGTAACAGGAAGTGGAAAAACTACTACATGCCATAGGCTGCTTTTGGAAGCAAATATGCCGTTTTTGGTGATTGAACCAGCCAAGACGGAATATAGAAGCTTGCTTGTTTCTTCTGAATATGAAAACAATAAAGTAGTTGTATTTACATTGGGAAACGAAAGGATAGCGCCTTTTCGGATCAATCCATTTGAGTTGGTAGAAGGAGAAGTAGTTTCTGCCCATATTGATATGGTAAAGGCAACTTTTACCTCTGCGTTTCCGATGGAAGCTTCCATGCCTCAGATTTTGGAGGAAGCAATTTACCGCTGTTATGAGAAAAAAGGATGGGATGTAAACCAGAATACATGCTGTTATTGTCCAAAAAGATATCCCATTTTATCTGATTTACTGGAAGAGTTTGATGTAATTGTCAAAGAAAAAAATTTTGGGACGCAGTTACAGGCAGACTATATAGGTTCTTTGAAAAGCAGGCTTTCTAACCTGACCGTTGGATCGAAGGGGAGTATGTTAAATTGCGAATACTCTGTTAATTTTGAAGAACTAATACATCGCAATGTAGTATTGGAGATGGAAGAAATGAAGTCTTCAGAAGATAAGGCGCTGCTTATGGGCTTTATTTTAAGTAGATTATCGGCGGTGATCAAAGCAGAACACAGGAAGAATCCGAGATTTCGGCATGTGACGTTGATAGAAGAAGCGCACCGGCTGTTATCCAAAGTAGAATTTGGAGACAGTGGTTCTAAAAAAGCAGCGATAGAGACCTTTACAGATCTGTTAGCAGAAGTAAGAAAATACGGAGAGGGCCTCATTATTGTAGATCAAATTCCGAATAAGCTTGCGCCGGAGGTTTTGAAAAATACCAATACTAAGATTATCCATAAAATTTTGGCACGGGATGATAAAGAAGCGGTAGGAGATACCATGAGGATGGATGAAAGGCAAAAGGAGTATTTATCTGCCTTGGAAGTAGGAGAGGCCATTATTTTCTCAGAAAATACCAATAAGCCGATTCATGTATGTATTGAGAAAGCTGGTAATACAGAGGAACAGCAGTTGGAAGATGAAGTGGTAAGGGAATGTTTTCAGGAGCGAAAGAAAGAGGGGAAGAAGCTATTTGGCTTATCCTATGGATTAGAGGGAGAACTTGGAGCTTTAGAAAAGCTTTTGGATGAAGTGGTAAAAGGTTTTTTTAGGCTGAAGCCAGAACAGAAAAAATGTGATTTGTTAAAGGATGCGATAGAAAAGACAGAAAAAAATTTGCTGGCAAAGGGAGAAAGGGTTACAAAAGAAGAACTCTGGAAAAAGCTATTGGAAAGGAGGGACGCTATTTCCGGAAAAGCAGCCGCCAGCCAAATGGAACAAGAGAAAAGAATTTCCTTATTGACAAAATTTTTCTCAGAGGATTTTTATAAAAAAGATTTTAGTGAAAAGGAAATACAAGACCAAAAAATATATCTTTATTTATAGACAGGAGGATTTTAATATGGGACTTATTATTGGATTGCTAACAGCAGTAATTGCGGCGGCTACTACAGTAGTAAAAACATTGGCAGTAGCAGGACTGGCGATTCAGGGATTACGCGAGATTGGAAATTCCCTGATGAACCTAGGGAAGTCATTAGGCCTTATAAAACCGGAAACCCAGATTGAGGAATTAGGAGATCGGGCACTTCAGGCGGAGGCAGATGGGATCGAACCAGGGCAGTTTTCCTCTTATATGGATTATCTGAAAAAGGTAGAAGAATATGAATTAGATGCAGAAAGAACCTTGAATTTTTCAGAAGAGGAAAAACTGAAAAAAGGAATGGAACTGGCGGCGGGTGTTATGGTAGAGGAATACAAGGAATTTCCAATGGAGGAATTTTGTATTGCAGTCGGGCAGAATCCGGAATATTTTACAAGCGGGAAGCTTCAGGAAATGGGCAGGCTGATAGAAAAAAATGCTGGGTATATCCCCGAGATTTTACATTATGTAGATGGGACAGAAAAGGACGAACAAAAGCTGGACAGTGTAATTACAACCTTGACAGAAATAGAAAAAAATACAAATCCGGAATTAAGTGATACAGATGCGCTTCAGGCAGTATTGGGAGTTAGAAAATTATAACAGTAGGAGGATGAATTCATGCAGACTTTTTATTTACTAATAGGAAAAAATCAGTTGTTTTTGTATCAGAAGAAGGACTCTAAGTATACCAGACAGTATATTGAAGGGAATCCGGCTTTTCAGTATGAGCTTAATAACGCAAATCATGATATGGACAGGCTGCTTGATTTACTGGTAAACGAGTGTAATCTCAATACCCGTGCAGAATTGGAATTTATTGTGATTGGGAATGAAGATCCGATTTGTTCCGAGGTAATGAAAAGGAATCTGGAAGGGTTTATATTGGAATGGCATGAAATTGATACCATTCTTCAGACCGCTCTTACTTTATATAGCAATAGAGATAAAAAACGTATGATAAAAGAGTGGGGCATTAATTTTGACGGAAAAAATTATAAGCTGGAAAAAAATCAGGTATCTAAAGAAAAGTTTAGTCTGCTGGGGTATACTCTGGAAGAGGATGCTGTGTTGAACTTTTTGAAATAAAAATCATAGTAAGATTATCCGACAGGTAAACAGGGAGGAAAAGGAGAATGAATGGAACAATAGCATGTCAGGAATGTGGGAAAAAGAATGCTGCTTCAAGATATTTCTGTGAGAAATGTGGTAATTTTCTTCAAAAAGAAACAATCCAGAATAAAAGCGTATATGAAATTCCAGAGATGAAAATTGCGAGAATTCTGGAAAACCTGAAGCTGACTCCGCATAATAAAATTGTCTGGAGCGATACAGTAGATTTATACACGAAAAAAGTGGAAAAATTTCAGGCGCTTATGGATCTGCCAGAATTAAAAGAAATGGAAACAGCGAATCTGAAAGAGAAGATGATGGATTTTTTGGAATTATGCTATAAACCGGATTTTCAGATTGCATTTGTCGGAACAATAAAAACAGGAAAATCAACATTAATCAATTCCCTACTGGGACATAATTATGCTTCTATGGCAGTAACGCCGGAAACCGCAGCATTGACCAAATTTAGAAGCAGCCCACGGGATTATGTGGAAATTACTTTTTATAACAAACAAGAATGGAAAGAACTTTGGGCATCGCGTACTTCGGCAGCCGATGCTTTTATGAAAGAATATAAGGAGCTAGGCGCAGAGAAACAAAAAAAACAGTGGGTAGGCCATGAGGCCATCTATAAAGAACTGGCTAATAGTGCTATTGAATCAGAACTGGCCATCTGGTCTTCCTCGAAAAGGGCGGAGCATTATTTTGTAAAAGAGATTGAAGTAGGGATTTCTTCTTTACCGAAGGATTTTCCGAAACAGGTCGTTTTTGTAGATACGCCAGGACTTTCCGATCCGGTAGGCTATCGATCTGATATAACCAAACAATATATCAGAAAAGCCAATGCTGTTTTTGTCTGTGTGGATGCACAAAAAGTGCAGAAGGAAGAAATTGAAACGATTTCCTCGGTATTTTCTTTTTCTTTCCATAACAAAAGCAAAGTCCATATCATTGCAACCCATTGGGATAAATTAAATAAACCAGTTACAGACTGGGAGGAACAGAAAAAATGGTTTGAGAAAAGGATTGTAGGGAAGGGGTTTTTTGATACAGTAGAAATGGCTCGTACGAACGTTACCTATGCGGCGGCTCATATTTTTAATCTATGCCGGGATTATGAGAGTTTGGAAGAGGAAGACAGGATTACACTGATGCAGTTTGCACTGGGAATGAAGCTTAATCCATTGGAACTTCAGGAGCATTTGCCGGAATTGAAGAAGCTGACCAATATAGAATATATCCGGAATATTGTGACAGAGGAACTGGCGAAAAAATATCAGGTCTTATTGAGTGAGGATATTGAGAAAAAATATTGGGATATTATTTATATGGTAAAACGGATAGCAGAGGAAAAACGGGGGGAAACTGCAAAAATTATTGAATTATCCAAAGCTAGCATTCAGGAAATGAGGAAGGAAATAGCAGATCAGAAAATGAATTATGAGGAAATTGCAAAATGCAAGGAGCAACTGGCGAAAGCATTGAAAACGGTAGAAAAGCAGACGAAAAAAAGAATGGATAGTATTTTACCGTATTTAACCAGTGTGGTGGAAAATGAAAAATAAAATAAACTTGGAAGAGCTTGCAAAAAAATGTCATTATGAACTGGTAGGAGATTCTACGATTGAAATTTCTGATTTTTGTTATGCCACTGAAGGAACTCCATACAGCCTGGCAGTAGCATATTCAAAAAAGGAAATTAAAACTACCAGGGCAAAAGCAGTATTGACAGCCCCTGTAGTAATAGCGACAGATAAAACCCTTCTATATACAGACGATCCAATTGAAGTTGCTATAGCGAAATTAGCAAGGATTTTGGTTTCGGAGGGATACTACCCAGATTATTCTAAGTTTGAAAAGGAAAGCCAGACGGCGGTTTTTCTAGGTGAAGGAAGTACCATCGGGCAAAATGTTTGGATAGGGGAAGATGTCTGGATTGGGGCGGGATGTACGATTGAAGCCAATGTACTGTTAAAAAGCGGAACCAGAATAGGAAATCAGGTACATATTGGTTCAGGAAGCGTGATAGGTGCAGATAGCTTTTTTCATTACTACGAGGATGGATTGCAATCCTTTTGCGGAATTGGCAAGGTAAAAATCGAGGATCGGGTAGAAATCGGGTGCCATACGGTGATCCAGCGGGGGACTCTTTCAGATACTATAATAGGCCAGGGAAGCAAGCTGGGAAATTTTATTGATATAGGACATGATGTAAAAATCGGGAGAGAATGTAAGATTGTTTCACAGGCAGGAATAGCAGGCCAGGCAGAAATCGGGAATTATGTCCAGATATTTGGCCAGGCGGGGATTTCTAATCATGTTTTTGTCAAGGACTATGCTACAGTTATGGCGAAATCCGGTGTAACAAAGGATGTAGAGAAAGGGAAAACGGTTTCTGGTATGTATGCGAGAGATCATGTTGAAGAATTAAAGAATCAGGCGAAATTATGGAAAAATGGGAGGTTATAGCATGGGCGGTTGTTGTGTAGGAAATTGCTGCGTAGCAAATTGCTGTATTATGGATAATGCTTTTGGAGATTTTTTTAGAGACTTGTTCGGGGATGATTCTACGGGAAGCTGTGGCTATCATCCAAGCGCGACAGTGACAGAATCACATGCAAAAAAAACGGCAGATGAATTGGCTGTAATGAAGGAGAGTATCCGTGAGTCTACAGAAAAAAAGGAGAAAGAAATTATTGATTATATTGATCGTTCTATGAATTCCCTGATTAAAGATTTAAGGGATATGAATAGGGCGACGTATGGAGGAAAGTCACTAAATATCAATATTGAAGGAATAAGGGAAAAAAGCGAGAAGCTGAAAAAGGAAGTAGTCGGCTATATTGGTAATGTCATGGATGAAAAGCTGGTGCTGACAGATAAGGAATTATCTATGATTTTAGAAGAACGGGATGATGAGAAGAGGACGAAAAATTTCAAGGCTTTTTGCAAAAAGGTACAGAAAAAGTCGCTTTCTGGATTGGTGAAAAAAATTGAAGATACGGTGAAGCAGCAGGAAGCGATGATACGGAAAGATATTGAAAGCAGGATGAGTGAAGTAGACAAGAGTATGCAGGAGGCTATGAGAGCCTATACCGAGATTTTAAACCAGAAGCAGCAGGATAATACAAAAATGGAAGAAACCCAGATAAAATATATCTATCAGTATGAGCTGGCGTCCATTTTGCTGGAGCAGGCGGAAAATTAGAGTCTCTGATAATTAAGAGGCAGAAGGAAGAAAGACGATGGAAGATAAAAGAAGAATAAAAATTGTAGGGAAAAAGCTAGGAACCATCCAGGAGGAGATAGAAAAGCTTAGCAAAAGCATCCAAGAGTTAGAGGAAAAAGCAGATATGCAGGAAAAAAAGCTAGAGGAATCCCTGGAGCGTTTAGAAAAGAAAATCGATCAAAGCCAGGAAACCATCCTGGCCGTGATCGAATATATGATGAAGCATCATCTTGAGGCAGCACAGGAAAATATCAGCTTACTCAAAGAACAGTCAGAGGAAACCAGAAAAATGTTAAACCAGGCTGCTTCTGAGTCCAGAGAGACAAGGAACGATCTAACAGAACAGATAGCGCTATTGGATAATGGAATAAGGCTGCTGTTGGTTCATAGCATGATGGGGGAATTGCCAGACAAAAAATGAGTGTCAGAAAGGGAAGAACATATGGATATTATTATCTCAGCAAATGAAACTATGCTGTATGTAATGAAACATATTCCATTGGAAGAAAATGGAGAAGTAGATCCGGAAAAGTTCCGTAAATTATTAACAGGAAGAGAGAAAGAAAAGGAAACGGCAGATGGACAGGAAACTTTATAAAAGTTCTATTTATAATTATTGTACGAAAAGCCAAAGTGGTTATCTGATCTATAATACTTTATATAATTCGATGGTAAGATTATCAGAAACCGAGTATCAGCAATATACTGGAAACCAGGAGGCAGATGCCGCCCTGATAGAAGAACTGGTACGTCAGGGACTTTGGGTAGAATGTGGACTAGATGAAAGAAAACGGTATTTGGCTTGTGCAAAGGCCTATACACGGTATATGCCGCGTCCTCTGGATGTGACGGTTACTACTACCTTAAAATGCAATGCACGCTGCGACTACTGTTATGAAAAAGGGGTAGTACAATCTGAAATGGCAGAAGGCTCAGAGGAGAAAATCATTGAATTTATCAAAAGGAAAGCGGTACGGAATTTTGTTCATATTAATTGGTTTGGGGGAGAACCGCTTTTAAATACAAGCCTGATGGATAAAATTTCCCAAAGACTCAAGGAAGAAAACATCCGTTTTTCTTCGTATATTATTACCAATGGAAGTAAGGTAGATAAGGAACTATTAGAGGAAAAACTGGAATTTTGGAAGGTTACAGATATGCAGATAACCTTAGACGGCACGAAGCACTATTATGAACGCCGTAAAAATTATTATAACAAAGAAGAAGGGGACTTTTACCGGATTTTACATAATATAAAGCTTTTGGCAGAAAAAAAGATTTTTATCAATATTCGTTTAAACATAGAAAATGACAATAAAGAAGAAATTTATAAGCTGCTGGAAGAACTGGAGTTTATATTTGCAGAAGATGAAAATGTGGTTTTTTATCCTGCTTTTATCACAGGATCGTGTTCTCCTATGAGTGAAGAAGAAAAAGTGGAATGTGTCAGAAAAATGCTGGAGATTCTTCACAATCCCAGAAAACTGACAGCAGGAACTAAATTTTATTCTTTTCCTAGGGTACATCCGTGTATGAATAGCGATCCTCTTGCATTTTCTGTTGATGTGAACGGGAATGTTTACACCTGTGAGCATCATGTAGGAAGGCCAGAATATGCGATTGGGACGTTGGATACAGATATAAAGAAGGATACCAGAGGAGAGGTACAGGAGATCCGCCCAGAATGTAAGGAGTGTGTGTTTTTCCCGAAATGCTTTGGCGGGTGCGAATCGAATTACAGAGCGGGTGATGCTCCGTGTATGATTGAAAAGTATGTGATTCAGGCATATATGAAGTTTTTATGAGACAAAAGCAGCAGAAATTACGGAAGTAGAGCAGATTTGGGACAGAAAGGAGAAGAAAAATGGGAAAGCATATCTTATCAGTATTAGGTACAAGCCTGTATATGAATTCCGTATATGTTTATGGCGGAGAAAGCTATGAAACTTCCTACGTCCAGGAGGCTCTTTTAAAGTTAAAGTTTACCGACCTGGAGCCAGGGGATAAAATTACGGTTTTTCTGACAGAGAAGGCCAGGGAAGAAAACTGGGTGGATCGTCCTTATACAGAAAAGGAGAAAAAGAGGTTAGAGGGGAGCGGCGTAAAGCTGCCGGAAATAAAAGAAGGGTTGGAACAGATTTTAAAACGGGAGTATGCGCCATTTCTGGATGATATGGAAACGTGTACGATACCGACAGGTGCCAATGAAGAGGAACTATGGACTATTTTTCAGGTAGTATTTGATCATATTCAGGAAAATGAAACCCTGTATTTTGATATTACCCATTCGTTCCGCACGATACCGATACAGATACTGGCGGTGATTAACTATGCAAGAGTCGTAAAAAATGTCCAGGTAGACGGGATTTTTTATGGGGCATTTGAAGCGGGAAGAAAACTGGAGGATGGCAGAATAGAAGTATCTATCCTAGACATGCAGGCGTTTTTGGATATGCTGGATTGGTCTCAGGCTGCCAGCTCCTTTATAAAATACGGCAACAGCGATCAGATGACGGAAATGTACCGGATACAGAAAAAGAAAAAGCGGCCAGAGGCCAGACAAATGGAGTTAAATAAAGTAATAAAAGAGGTGGAGAACCTGACCTATGGCCTGGAAACCTCAAGGGGATATTATAGCCAGAAAAATGAAACGCTGAACCAGAATGGGAAAAGCATACTTGGCTCTTACCGCCAATATAAGGAAGCCTATAAAAATCTGCAGGAAAAGGAAGAAAAAGAGGAAGCAGGAAAAGGGAAAACAATTTTGGGGCCATTAAGGGAACTGCTGCAGGTAGTGGACAAGCGGATGCAGGGCTTTGATGTAGAAACAAACCTGCAAGCAGGAAAAGCGGCGATTGAATGGGCAATTGAAAATAAACGTACCCAGCAAGGATTTACCGCGCTGGAGGAGACGGTAAAAACCTTTCTTTGTAATTATTATGGACTGGATGAAAGTACAGAACGGGATCGGGACAAGATATGTAAAAACATTTGCCAGAGCCTGCTGCGAAAACAAGACGGAAAGGATGACAAGGATTTAACGGAAGAAAAAAGACTGGCAAAGTATGACGTCTGGATGGAAAGTGACTATAAAAAGCTGTTGAAAAAGGATGCGTCCCAAGAAGAGGCGAATGTTCTGGCTCAAAAGGCAAAGAATATTTTTCTGACTGTACCAGAGGAGCTACTTCCCTTGATAAAGGAAATCGGAAACTGCCGGAACAGTATGAATCATTTTGGCTACAGCAATATAGGAACCTACAGCTGCCATACGCTGAATAAAAAGCTGGAAAAGTTTTATGCGGATTGGACCAGAATTGCCGATGCTATGGAGGAAGAAAAAAGCAAGAAATAAAAAACAGGTGCAAAGGAGGTTCTAAGATGTGCGAGGAAAGATCGAAAAAGCCAGTATTGGCGATGTACGATGTCCGTGGTATTCAAAAATATATTTTCCGGACAGCAAAGGTAAAGGATGCCATTGGCGCTTCGAGGATTGTGGAAAATATTATTTTAGAAGCCCTGGAGGATGCGGTGAAGGAGGTTTCCCGGACAGGGGAAGCCATAAAGGCCTGCCTGGAATGGTATGGTGAAGCTGGCTGGCTTCCTTATCAGGAGGCTGGCGGGTGGGATATCCAGGTTTTGTTTATCGGCGGCGGCAACGCTTTTGTCGTGTACCAGAATAAAAAGCTTTGTCTGGAAATAAACCGTCGGATGGCATATTATACCTTGCGGCACACTTATTCCCTGCAGTTGGCCGTTGCGGTAATAGAAAAAAGCGAGGACTACGCGCAGGACTACCGGGCGCTGTATGCCAAAATGGGAGAGGTCAAGGCAGAGATGGTAGTTTCTAAGCCTCTTGGTACGCTTCCGGTGATGAAAATGGAGATAAAAACCGGTTATCCGATGGTATCAGAAGAAGGAAGCACAGAGACGTTGTTAAAGCAGGAAAGCGGGCTGAAAAAGCAGAAGGGTATCCGGGAGGAGGAGAGAAGGTTTGATAGCCTGGTGACAGAAAAGGGAGTTGATAGTGTTATTGCAGTCGTACATATTGACGGGAACAGTATGGGGCAACGGATCCGGGAACGGATTGCCGAGATTTCCGACTATACCAAGGCAGTCAACACAATGCGTGAGGTTTCTTATCATATCAACCATTCGTATAAAAAAGTATTTTCCGAGATGAAGGATTTTTTTGACGGACATGGATACCTGATCCGTGAAATTTTGGTAGCAGGAGATGATATCACCTTTGTCTGCAACGGAAAGATTGCCCTGGCTGCTGTAGAATATTATTGCAGGGAGATCACCAGATATACGATGAACGGGAAAGCAGACAAGGAAAGCATACAGAAATATGGTTTTAGCGTGTGTGCTGGAGTCGCGTATATTGGAAGCCATTTTCCGTTCAGCATTGGATATGAGGTAGCCGAGGCTTGCTGCGGTTTTGCAAAGGATCGGGCGAAAAACACCAGATACCGGGATGGAGAGCGGGTAGGAAACTTCGTAGATTTCCATATCTGTAAAAATATCCAGGCACAGAATCTGAAAGAAACGCGCAGCCGGGAATATCAAACCAGCAGCGGAGAACGGCTTTGCCGGAGGCCTTATTATATCAGAACCGACAATGAAGGTGGATTATCTGTATTAAATCAGGAAAGCTTTTCCTTTGAACAGCTGAAACAGGCCATTCTTTATTTTCAGGATGAAAAGAATCTTCCACGAAGCTTTGCCAAGGAATTACGAGGCTGCTATGCGCTGGGAGAAAGCCAGGTGGAATTATTGTATGCTTTTTTGGAATCCAGAGGATGGAATATGCCGGATCGGAGCAGCAGCTCGTATTTGACAGAAACAACGGAAACTGGCGCTGTACTCCGTACAGCGAAATGGTATGACGCGTTAGAGCTGATGGACGACTATATTGATTTGGAAGCCATCATAAAGAAAGGGGGGACAGAGCATGGGGAAGTATCAGATCAGAATAACATTGCTGAGTGATTTGTGTGTATCGGATGGCGGTGTTTATAACAGCTTCCTGGATACGGAAATCTGTTATGACGAATGGGGGTTTCCTTATATCCCGGCCAAGCGTCTGAAGGGCTGTCTGCGAGAGTGTGCATTGGAGTTAAACGATTGGGGCGGGACGATTCCGATAGAAGCCATTTTTGGAAAAGCAGGAGAAGGAACTTCCGGCCTGCGTCTGGGAAATGCTTATCTGGAGCATTATGAGGAAATGCAGGCAGAGGCAAAACGGTATGCCCATACGCTGGTATGCCATCCACAAAATATTTTAAACCATTTTTCCTATATCCGTACCCAGACGGCAATCCAATATGATACAGGGGTAGCGGATAACACTACCTTGCGGAATATGCGTGTGGTTAATAAAGGACTGGTTTTTCTGGCGGAAGCAGAGCTGACAGAGGCCTATAAAGCGGATTTCTCTTCCTGCTGCCGTGCGCTTCATGCGATTGGAATTGCCAGGACAAGAGGCTTAGGAGAAGTTCAGGCTTGTCTGGAGAATTTTTCTGAAAAGACAGGACAATCCGATAAACAGCATGCTTCCTGGCAGGAGGGATCGGATTATCTGGCTTATACATTGGAGCTAAAGGAGCCGTTGATTTGTAAAAGTGTTAATGGCGGCGAAACCAGGACAATGGATTATATAGAAGGAAGTAAAATTTTGGGCTTGGTGGCACAGCGGATGAAAGAAGAAGGAGGCGATATCAAGACACTTCTCACACAACAGGGGGAGGAAAAAACGGAGCTGTTTTGCTCCAATGCCTATCTGGAACAGAAGGGAAAGCGTCTGTTGGAGGTTCCTGCTTCGTGCTATGAAATTAAAAATGATAAAGAGCATTATATTGATCGGATTTATGAGACGGAAGAAAAAAAGGAAATGAGCCGAAGCAATGGCTGGCAGTTAAACCGGATGAAGCATTGCTACGTTACCATGGATCCTGCCAGCGGTCAGCTAATGAAGGGCGAGGTCAGGCTAGAAGAACGCTATCATCACAGACGTCCGGAGGATAAAGCCATTGGGAGGGCGGCTGAGGACGAAGAAGGAAACAGTGGCTTTTATCAGATGTCCAGTATTTCACGCGGCCAGCGCTTCCAGGGTTATCTGTGCGGCAGCGAGGAACAGATCCAGAAGATCTACAAGTTGCTTGCAAAAAAACAGGATTACTATATGGGTTATTCCCACTCTGCGGAATATGGAAGGGTACGGCTTTGTATCACCAAAGTGGCGAAGCAGGAAAAAACGATCTGGAAACAATGTCGTGATTTTATGGTAAAGCTGGAAGCGCCGACGATTATTTATGGAGAAAAGGCGATGTATTCGATTCAGGCACAGGATCTGATTGCGGAGATCAATACCGCCTTGGGAATTGAGGCGGAAGGCACTAAGGTAGAACGGCATATCAATTATACGACATTGGGAGGCTATAACGTAACCTGGCATGCACGCAAACCAGTAATAGAAGCCTTTGAGAAAGGAACGGTGCTGCATTACCAGCTGGAGCAGCCGGTAGATCTGCCTGCTTTTCTTTTGATAGGAGAGCGTGTTACAGAAGGTTTTGGAGAAGCGTCGATTCTTCCGGTAGATAGGGAAAAAGGACAGTATCTGGGTGAGATAGAGCAGGCAGGATGTGTAGAAGCAGGTCTGGATCTGGAAGCAGGATCGAATTTTCTGAAGGAAATTTGTAAGGATTTATTTACGGAATATATCCGGATAACAGCAGTACAGGAAGCAAAGAGGCTACAGTTAAAAGGAGAAACGATGAAGCCGACGGCCAGCAACCTACTGTTGATGTGTAAGGACAGCCAAACTCTGGGGCAGGTAGAGGAAAGTATGAAAAAGCGTTTTGCAGAGAAAACCTCAGAAAAAAAGAGGCAGAAGCTTCAAGACGCAGAGTTTATCCTGAAAGAGGTAAAGAAAAACAGTGGACAGTTGTTAGCGGGCTTTTGCAAGAGGTATCAAGTATCACAATATGCCCCAAAGCAGGAAGAATACGAATATGTTTACTTGATCCATTACCTGAATGAGTTAAAATACCGCTTCCGGCAGGAAGCTCCAGGAAAGGGGGAACGCGTAGATGGCACAAAAGAATCATAAAATAATACTTAGGAGTTATTATGCGGTTCAGGTCGAGCTTCGCAGTCCTCTTAGCGTTTCAAATGGAGAGGATTATTATACGGATTCCGATGTGGTGAGGAACGGGGCAGGAGAGGTATTTGTTCCTGGAACCTCCCTGGCCGGGGCCTTTCGTCATTATCTGGGGCTCAAAAAGAATGAAGCAGGATCGTTTGGATTTTCCAGAGGAAAGGAAGGCAGAATGAGTTCGTTCTCCTTTTCTGATCTTTATTTTTCAGATAAAGCCAGAGTTGGAATACGAGATGGTGTCATGCTTTCAGAAGGGAAAACCGTAGAAAATAAGTTTGACAGAGAAATGATAGAATCCGGCGCACAGGGAACGTTGTTTTTTGGCTATGTTGTGCGGGAGGAAGAGACAAAAGAGGAATTTGCCCAGACGGTCTGCCTTTTATTGCAGGGACTGGAAGAAGGAGAGATCCGTTTAGGAGCCAAAAAGAATCGCGGCTTTGGGCGTATCCGGATCCAGACGGTATCGGAAAGAACCTTTCAGGCCGGAGAAACAGAAGAATGGCTGGAGTTCCTGGCAGATCCAAGAGATCCGAAGCATTATGGAAAAAATGAAAGGTATCAGGAGTGGATACAGGAAAAGAAACAAAAGACAGGACGTTATATCCGAATCCGTGTGCCGTTAAAGCAGCGGGGAGGTATCAGCATCCGACGGTATTCCGCCAGGCCGGATCAGGAGGATTTTGAACACATCACCTGTAATGGCATGCCTGTAATTCCTGGGACAAGCTGGAACGGTGCGATCCGCGCAGACGCCAGAGAAATTTTACAGGAGCTTGGTTGCAAGTATACAGCCCGGTTGCTGAATCGATGGTTTGGCCATGTGGAAAAGGAAGCTGTACAGTCCCAGGTAGTGGTGGCAGAAAGCGAAATTCAGGATGCTGTTCGGTTAAGCATGACCAGAAACCGAGTAAACCGTTTCGACGCATCAGCAGGAGACGGAGCGCTCTATTCCGAAGCCTCTTATTTTAACGGAACTACCTGGCTGGAGCTATTGATCCGAAAGGATGAACAGAAAAACTATCTGGCTTTGGTAGGAATTCTGCAGCTGGTTATCCTGGATCTTCAAAAGGGTTATCTGGCAGTTGGTGGGCAGACGGCTGTCGGGCGTGGGATATTCCAGGCAGATACCAGACAGGAAATTGAATACAGTGAGCCATGCCCGGAAAAAGACTGCCTGTCTGCTTTATATGAAGCAATTACAAGTGATATAATCACATGCAATGCCGCTGCAAAGGAGGGGGAAAGATGCGTTGGCAGGAGTTAAAACGAAAAGCAGAAGCGCCAGAACGAGGCTGGATTTTGGCCTATACAAGAGAAGCCGTATGCTTCCATCCCTATGAAAGCCAGGAGGAATTAGAACAGGAATTAGCCGATCAGGAGCTATTGGAGCTGCATTTATTTGATCAAGAAAAGGAATATCGGAGCCTTTCTACCAGAAGCCGACGTTTTCCGGGTGGAGTGGTGGAGACCGTAGAGAATTTTGCAGAGCAGCCTTCTGGCGAAGCTTTTGTTTATGCAGAACAGGTATTGCTTTCCGGGGAATGGGAGGGGAGGACAATTACCATATTGAACCATATTTCCTATGAGGAAGCAAATGGAATGGCAGCGATAGACAATTATCGTTTGAAGATGTGAGGTGTGCGTATGAAGCTTGTAAATTTTGTAAATCCCTATAATTTTATCCCTCTTGGAAAGCAGAAGGCGGCAGCTGAAGAGAAAGAAGGGACGCTGACAGGTGTAATCGAATATTCTGTTTATACCAAAACACCGTTATTTATTCCTAATACCAGTAACCGGACGACCTTTTCCGTGAATACAGAAGAAGAGCATGTTTCCTATGACTTTTTTTCCTATACAGATTTATCGGACACCAGTAAGACCTATGAAACGGACTATGCCTCTCCGGTGATCCCAGGAAGCGAAATCCGAGGAATGTTGCGGAGTAACTATGAAATCCTAACAAATTCTTGCCTCTCTGCGATTGACGACAATGTTGTTTTGAGCAAACGGACAGCCGAGACCTTTCAGCCAGGATTGATAAAGAAAAATGCAGATGGAAGCTATGATTTATACCAGGCAGAGGATCATCTGTGGAGAACAAAGGGAGAAAACAGCCAGGAGGATGAATTACACTGGAAGGACAATTATTATACAAGAAAATGTTATCGTCAAAAGGATCTCCCGGAGGGCAGCATGGTGTACTTTGAACGTGAGGCACGGGGAAAGAAAATCAAGCCATTAGCCCGAAATGTTTCCCTGGAAAAGGGGAGAAGGAACCAGATCGGATATCTGCTCAAGGGAGAAGATGGACCGGTTATAGAAACAAAAGGAAAAAAGGTAAACACACAAAAACATTGTGGACATATCTTTACGCTTGGAAAGGCTTGTGTGGAAAAAAGGATTTCCCTGTCTGGGTTAAAGACTGCCCTGCAGGAATATGAAAAAAATGAAGAACATCCTTATACGGAATATCGAAAGGAACTTAAAAAGTTTGAAGAAAGCGGGACAAAGGAATATTTCCCGGTTTATTACAGTAAGCCGACGAAACACCTGATGCTTTCTCCAGCCTGTATCACCAGGGAAATTTACCAAAACAGGCTAAAGGATATGGTTGGTTCGTTTAACGCCTGTAAGAATCGGAATCATTTATGCCCGGCTTGTTCGTTGTTCGGTACAATAGGAAAGGATTTTCAGGTAAGCTCGCGGATACGGTTCAGTGATTTGCTTTGTGAGGAGAGCCGTGACCCAAAGTCCTGCTATCAGGAGCCTGTAACGCTGCTGCCGCTTTCTAGCCCAAAGCTGAATAATATGGAATTCTATCTGAAAAAGCCAGAGGATGCCTGGTTCTGGACTTACGATTATTACGTCAACGCCGACGGAAGGCTGGTGGAATATCTTCCAGAGCTGAATGGAAGAAAATTCTACTGGCATCAGATGAACGTAACGCTTCCCAAAGGGGTGAAGCCGACAAAGCTGAATATGACGATCCGTCCTGTCAGGGAAAAAGTAACATTTTCTGGAAAATTGTATTTTCACAAGCTGACAGAAAAAGAATTGAACACGCTGCTTTGGCTGTTAAACGCAGGAGAGGAAGGAGCTTTGGAGGAACGGGGACATGGCTATAAGCTGGGTGCGGCCAAACCGTTAGGACTTGGTAGCATTGCGATAGCCGTGGATCGTGTTTGTCTGAGAAAGCTGGTCAGAGATGAAGAAGCACATACCATCCGGATGGAAGAAAATACGGATTTTGGATGCCGGGGCTTGGTGACAGAGGTAGAGGAAGAACTGCTGCAGCAATTCCGGAAAATGACAGATTTCCAGGCAGTGAAGGGGAAACGGGTATGTTATCCAACGATACGGGAGGAACAGATAGCAGACGAAGAGTTGAACGGATACGAATGGTTTGTAGCGAATCATAAAGGTTATTCTCATAAAAAAGGTACTGAGGTTGGAATGCCGAATACCAGAAATGATATGTATTATCAGAAGTATATGAAAGCAATGGAGCCAGAGTTACAGGGAACACGTACTTCAGGAGAATCAGGAACACCTGGTCATACAGGTGGGACGAGCCAAAACGGCGGAGGCAGCCGGAACAGTGGGAATAACCGTGATAAAATGCCAGGAAAACCGAAAGGGAACACCCAAAAAGGAAGGAAATGATTCGCTATTACAGGCTGTTATAGAGCAGTTTAAAAGTCCGGAAAAAGGGAGGAAGAGAATAATGGAACGTGTCTTGGTGAACTTTACAAACCATCCGTCAAAGGCCTGGGAAGAAAACCAGAAAAGGGCGGCAGAACAATATGGAACCATTTTGGATTTGCCGTTTCCGACAGTCGATCCGGAAGGGGATGAGGCGTATATAGAAGCATTAGCAGAGCAATACCTTTCCAGGATTGAAGCTCTTTCTCCTACAGCAGTACTCTGCCAGGGGGAGTTTTGCCTGACCTATCAGATCGTTTCTCACCTAAAGAAAAAAGAAATCACTGTCCTGGCGGCCTGCAGCGAGCGATGTGTAGAAGAGAAAGGTAGCAGAAAAGAGGTGATGTTCCGATTTCAGCGATTCAGGAGTTATTAAAAAATGGAGCCGAAGAGCGTTTGCAGATCCGTTATATCAGGCTAAATGTCACGTTAGCTTTTTTGAAACCAGCAAGGCTTCCGGTACAGAAGGTTTCCATGATACGAGGAGGGATCGGGGAAATGCTTCTTCAGGGAAACTGCATTGCCGACCGTCATTGTGAAAGCTGCAGTTTTCGGGAAGAGTGCGTTGTCCAACAGATTTATTATCACAAGCTGAAAATCGTGCCTGACTTTGTCCAAGGAAAGGAAAGCTTGGGGTATCTGTATGAATGTTCTGATACACGTACAAGGTTTGAGGAGAGTGACGAGCTTCGGTTCCAGATGCTTTTATTTGGGAATGTGATCGTTCATTTCCCGGTAATCCTCCAGGCAATGTACCGCCTGGGAATGTTTGGGCTAGGAAGAGAAAACGCAGTTTTTCGCCTGGTTCAGATAGAAAACCAGAGAGGGGAAAAGATTTTACAACAAGATAATGTCTATTTAAACCATCTGAAACCGGATATGCTCTCTGATTATGTAAAGAAGCGATATTTCCAGCTTCCAACGCCGACAGAGATGCGGTTTGTCACTCCGCTGGCTCAAAAGCACGAGGGGAGGTTTTTGACAAGCTTTCAGGAGGATGTTTTGGTGGATTCCATTTACCGGAGAATTTATTTGCTGAATTGTATGGAAGGGAATCAGATGGAGAGATGGTGTCCGTTTCGGGGAAGCTTGCAGATAAAGAACCAAACGGTACAGGAAACAAAGATTCCTCGTTATTCTGGCACTCAGGATAAAATCATTTATTTATCTGGGATAGAAGGACAGCTTCAAATTAAGGTGAAAGAGGAATTTCTTCCTTATTTGTTGGCGGGAGAGCTAATCCATATTGGGAAAAATACTAGTATGGGATTTGGGAAATATGTTTTAAGAGAAATAGGAAATAAGGGTTGAAAGCAGAGGGAAAGGTTGGTATAATAAGGGCAGAAAAAAGAGGCGCTTCTGCCGGGAGGAGCAAGGATAAAGGCAGAGGCCGCCTCTGAGAGATGGGGCGGAAAGAGAGAGTAAATTATGAACAAAATGTGAACAACCTAATTTTAGGGTGAAAAAAGTTAATTGTCAGAATTTTCTGTTAATTACGCGTAAAAATGCCCTCGCAAAGCCAGTGTTTATGCGGGCTTGGGAGGGGGAGCGTAGAAATAGAAGAAGCCCGACGTAGGGCATTGACACAAGGACATTTTGACCCGGATACCAATTTATCTATATCGTAGAAATAGAAGAAGCCCGACGTAGGGCATTGACACAATATAGCTTCCTTGGTTTACCGCAATTTTCATCCAAGTAGAAATAGAAGAAGCCCGACGTAGGGCATTGACACTCACCTGCTATAGCCAAGAACTCACGTTGAAGGTTGTAGAAATAGAAGAAGCCCGACGTAGGGCATTGACACAGCTCTTGCATTTCTCTGGTAGCAGCATGCTTATCAGTAGAAATAGAAGAAGCCCGACGTAGGGCATTGACACAAGGATATCTAATCCTATCCCTCTATTTACTACCTCGGTAGAAATAGAAGAAGCCCGACGTAGGGCATTGACACATGAAAGCATAAGCCTCTACAAACCTTACTTTCTGTAGAAATAGAAGAAGCCCGACGTAGGGCATTGACACAGTCAACGCTTTACACAGCTCAACTTTTTTCATAATGTAGAAATAGAAGAAGCCCGACGTAGGGCATTGACACTGTATTGCGCCATAAAAGTCTACAGGATCATAATAGTAGAAATAGAAGAAGCCCGACGTAGGGCATTGACACAAGCATCTGATAAGCCGTTATCGGGTATTACTATGAGTAGAAATAGAAGAAGCCCGACGTAGGGCATTGACACAATTCATTAATGGCACTTTCTTCAAGCGCCATAAGGTAGAAATAGAAGAAGCCCGACGTAGGGCATTGACACAACTGAGTAGGGATTGGAGAGAAGCCTACATGCTAGTAGAAATAGAAGAAGCCCGACGTAGGGCATTGACACAGTCTCTAGAACAACCTTTGAAGTCCAGCATTAATAGTAGAAATAGAAGAAGCCCGACGTAGGGCATTGACACATGCGTATGTTAATGCCTTGCTAAGCTCTATTTTTTGTAGAAATAGAAGAAGCCCGACGTAGGGCATTGACACATTTCTTCCCAATAAGGCATGGGTGCCGATTTGTGTAGAAATAGAAGAAGCCCGACGTAGGGCATTGACACAGAAAACTCTCCTTCCTTTCAAGGTGCTAGTTTTTGTAGAAATGGAAGAAGCCCGATATAGGGCATTGAAATATTTTCTCTGTTCTTTTCCGCTATAGCTTCTGTAAGAACAGAGAAATTTTAGAATAGAAAAGATAAGTGCAAAAGCGATGTTTTCTTCTATCAGAAAGTGAACTGTAAAAAAGAAAAAAGAAAAACCAACCAGAAAATTCTTTTTCCTGATTGGTTTTTCCGATTTTTTAATGGGTATTTCCTACAAACTCTTCTACCTTTCGTAAAGCCCCTTCCCCATCATTGGTAAAGTCATTATAGTAATCTCCCGGAATAATGTTTCGTTCAAGAAGCCCGCTGGAAGAGTTATAATAGTAGTAGCAGGTATAGGAGCCAGAATAAACATATTCTCCTTCGACGTCCTGGTATTGGTCATAATAAGCGACGATTTCATTTGAATCGGCAGATTGATGTGTCCAGGTACCAGTATCATAATTTCGATAGCCGAAATGCTCAACGCTTCCGTCTGCGTAAAAAACAGTATGGTAATTCGTAGCCCAGTCTGTTCCTCCATTGTGCCAGGTACCGATAAGTATTTCATTGATATCAGAAGTGCTTGCCTGGGTAGTCCCGGAAGAAGTGGCTGAACTGTTTTCTTCACATTGCTTGATCAGATCCCGATTGGCCATTTCATAGTCATTTAAGGTTTGTTCCTGGAACTGCTCTGGCTCAATAAAACCGTCATACCAGGAACAGGAGTCAAAATAAGCTTGAAGCTGCTGATCCTGAAATTTTCTTCCATGTCTGGCATAGATTTCATTTCGGGCAAGCCGCAGATCGCTTGCGCTCAAAGCTTCCAAATCCTCTGCCGAATAATACATGCTGTCGCTGTAGGGCAGGATATAGCCATCCGACCAGAGAATCGCGTCCTGGCGGGATGGTTCCGGCTTGTCTTTGTCTGTTGCTTGGGTTTGCTCCGAAGAAGCTTCCTGTTTTTCTGTCGTTTCCTGTTTTCCTACTGCCAGATCGATAGAAAATGCCTGGGCAAGCGCTGTTTCTAATTCCTCGACGCTTTCCAAAAGGTTATCCTGGAGAAAAGCACTTTCAAAATAAAGGTTGTCGTTTGGATCGATGTACCAGATGCTATAATCCGGTTCGCTTTGATAGGAGACCATCCACCATCCGTCCTCGCCGGTCTGCAGTCTCCCTAATGCTGCGCTGCAAATCCATCTTCCTTGAATAGAGGAGAGAGCTTCTACCATCTCTTTATAGGTCATAGGAATCGACGGAAAGGAAACATTTTGCAGCAATTCGATGCAATGCTGCATCTGCTCCTGTTTTTTGGCAGGATCGATAAAATCGCCCTTTAAAAAGTGCCAGCTTTTACAGGAATGTTGTTCTGGGTCAAAAGAAATGCGGATGAGCGAGGAAGAATCGGCTGGCTCCAACAAAAGCTCTGGATGATGTTCGATGACGAGAAGATCATTTTGAATGGCAGTTTGCAATAGTTCTTCCAATTTCATTCCCGTTCGGAGACCATAGATACTAAGCTTCGGATAAACTCCTTCTACCGTCATTTCCTGAATAGAGCCAGAATCATCCTCTTCAAAGGTAATCTGGATAGAACCAGAATCTGTAGAAGAAACCGGGTAAGGAAAATCAGCCATTGCTTCCTCTTCGCCTTTTCTTAATTGCTCTGACAGCTCCCAGTCTAGGTCTGGGGCAGAATGAGTGATGGAACGATACATCGTAGCAAGCTGGCCGCGAAAGAGAAAACCCAGGCAGCCGACGGCCAAAACCGCCAGAAGTACACCTACCAGCAAGCCAGGATGAGAATGACTTTGGACAGAGGGAGCAGACAGCGTAGACGGTGCAGGGATAGAAGAATTCTGCTGTCCTCCTAACAGCTTTACCTCATGCCCGCAGTATAAACAAGTCGTTCCAGAACCCAATAATTCCTTTCCGCAATGTGTGCATTTCATCGTTAGATACCCTCCCAATAGGTAAATTTTTTTCTTACAGTATAACAGAGAAGAAAGACAGTATTTGTCATTTTGGGAAAATCGTGAGAAAAGCGAAATTATGGCTTGAAAGGTAGAAAAATGACTGCTATAATAGAAAAAAGGGATGAGAGAAGCCCTATAGGGTATTGAAACAAAGGAAGGACGGATATTTTCTTTATGATTAGAAAAAATTCCTTGTTTTGTAAGCTGCTTCGGGTAAAAAAGACGTCTGCCCGGCTCTTTCAGGAATGTATGGAACGTTTTTCCTGTTCGGAAGAAAGATGTCCTTACTGTCAGGCGAAAGAGGCTTGTGTCCCCCACGGTTACTATGAACGGAATATCATTGACTTTATAAAAGGCAAAACGTTTTATTCAAAAGTTTGTGTGCTACGTGTTTGCTGTAAAGCCTGTGGGCATACCCATGCAGTTCTTCCCGATGTAGTAGTTCCTTATGCGACTTACAGCTTGTTTTTTATCCTCCGCGTGTTGGCGGAATATTTTGCACATGTGATGACGATAGAGGCGTTGTGCAGCAGGTTTGCGATTACCTCTTCCATGTTATATCGATGGAAGGGAATTTTTTTACTTCATAAAGAACATTGGCTGGGGGCGATAGAAGTTCCCGACCTGTTTTCTTTTCTTTTTATCCGAAATCTATGTAGTCTAAACGATTATTCCACAGAATTTTCCTCTCCGTTTATTGCTTTAACAAACTGCTCTTTTTTACAGCAGCATGAAACCAGGAGAAAATAGCAGAAGCTTTTTCACATACCATGGAAATGTACTTTTATCTTGCACTGGGTTATGATAAAAGAAAACGGATAGGAGCGAAGGGACATGAATGGGAAAGAGACAAAAAACAATAAGGAGAAGCCGGATGGAGATTCTCTGTCAGTAATGACGGAAAAATGGATGAAGCTGGAACGGAAAACGTTTAAGCAGAGAGAAGCGGCAGAGCTGTTTTATGAGAAGCATTTGTTAAAGCTGATTGAGGAGGATTTTATTTTCAGGAACCAGGATATGGTTCAAGAGGAGGTAGAATATCTGATTTTATCAGTGGGAACTTCTTATGAACCGCTTATTCTGAGCATTCGTTTGCTGGAGCCGGAAAGGATCCTGTTTTTGTGTACGAGAGAAACGGAAAAGAACCTGGAAAAGATCATTCGGTATTGCGGGCTGCAGGCGGAGGAATACCAGAAAACGATTGTCAGTGAAACGGATCCAAGTGATATTTATATGGAAATCAAGCGGGCTTATTTAGCATGGGGACAGCCGCAGCGTCTTTATATTGATTTTACGGGTGGTACCAAAGCGATGTCTGCTGCAGCGGCTATGGCGGGAGGAATGATTAACGTCCAGCTGCTTTACATAGGAAGCAATGAGTATCTGCCGGACTTCCGTAAACCAAAGCCAGGATCGGAGACCTTGTTTTACATCACCAATCCATTGGAGGTTTTTGGAGATTTGGAGATAGAAAAAGCGTTTACCTTATTTTCAAAATATAATTATTCCGGTGCCAGGGAGCGTTTGGGAGAATTAAAAGAAAACCTGCCGGATCCTAACCTTCGGCAGCAGTTAAACTTTGTCTATTTGCTTGCTAGGGTATATGAAATGTGGGATTCTTTGGATTTTAAGGAAGCCTATCGTTATATGACAAAACTTAATAAGGAGCTTCGCCGGGACAGGCAGCTTCATGGACAGTTTTTACTGATGGATTTGGCAGAACTGTTAAACAGGCAGGAGCAAATGCTGGAGCCGTTAAGCGAATTGTTGGATTTGGTGAAGGAACGGAAGCAGATGCAGGTTATGTCAGGACATCGCTACATGGTGCCACTGATGTTTACGATGCTCCAAAATGCAGCAATTCGGGAGGAACAGGAAAAATACGATATGGCCACCCTGTTGCTTTACCGTTTACTGGAAATGATGGAACAGTGCAGGCTTGCCCGTTATAACCTGTATGTATCCAAAATGGATTACCTGCATATAAAACCAGATGAAAAGAAGCATCCAGAATGGAAGTCGATGGAGGCAAAGGAACTGTTCCGGTTGGTAAAGGAGCGCTACCAGGAGGCGCGGATGGGTGTTTTCGGAAGAACAAACAGTGTGTTTTTGTCAGAGCAGGTATCGCTTTTAGATGGATTTATTTTACTGGCAGCTTTGGATGACGATATCAGTAAGATGAAGAACGGAAAGCCTCTGGAAAAGCTAAAACGGATCAGGAGTATGGTATATCTGCGGAATAACAGTATCTTTGCACATGGATTAGGCCCGGTAGGAAAAGAAAGCTTTGAAAGCTTTAAGGGATTTGTTGTGGAATTGTTTGAAGAATTTTGTGCGTTGGAGGGGATTGACTATAAAAGGTACAGAAGAGAAATTTCTTGGATAAATCCATTTCAATCTATGTATTATGCCGGATTGGAGGAGTAGAAGGTGTCAGTGCTTTATATCAAGGAACAGGGAAGCTATATCCAGAAGAGAGGAGAACGCCTGGCTGTTACGAAAGGGAATCTGACCTTGCTGGAAACTCCGGCAGAGCAGGTAGAAAATCTAGCAGTTTTTGGGAATGTCCAGATCACAACACAGGCGCTCCAGATGCTGTTGTCATATGGAGTCAGTGTGAATTTTTTCTCATTTTCCGGGAAATACATTGGGCAAGCGGCGGCTGATACATCTAAAAATATTTTTTTGCGTTTTGCCCAATATGAGCTTTACCATCAGACTACACGGAGACTGGAAATAGCCAAACAGATTGTCAGGAATAAAATAAAAAACCAGATTTATCTGATCCGGCAGCATCGTTGGGAAAATTCTTTTTATAATTGGAAACAGGATGTAAACCAGATGGAACGGCTCCTAGAAGCATTGCCGGAAAAAGAAACTCCCAATGAAGTATTAGGAATAGAGGGAATGTGCAGCAATCTTTATTTCAGTGTGTTTGGAAATATGTTCCACTGTGATTTTCACTTTGATGGAAGAAACCGGAGACCGCCAAAGGATCCAATCAATGTTTTGATTAGCCTGGGATATACGTTTTTGACAAAAGAGGTCAGCGCTGCTCTTGATGCAGAATCCTTTGAGATGTATTTGGGGTTTTTACATGGAATACGATATGGAAGAAAATCACTTTCCCTGGATATGGTAGAGGAATTTCGGCAGCCTGTTGTTGATCGTTTTGTGATAAATGCCTGCAATAAAAGAATGATAAACCAGTTTGATTTTGATCTGACAGAGGAAGGAATTTTGTTAAACGAAGAGGGATTTAAAAAATTTTGCAGGGAATTTGAGCGTTGGATGACAGGGGGAAAGGACTGGAACTACAGGAGCCTAATAAAGAGGCAGGCGGCGCGGTTAAAGCAGGCGATTTTAGAGAAAGAGGTATATGAACCGTTTTACTTGGGAGAGACTTATGTATCTGGTAAGTTATGATATTACATCGGATAAACGCAGAAGAAAAATAGCGAGTATACTGGAGAACTATGGAAAACGGGTTCAGTATAGTGTATTTGAGTGCGAATTAGATGAAAAAAGATATCAGAGGCTGTATCAGGAAATTTTCAGGGAAACGACTGATATGGAAGAAGGAAGCGTTTTGTTTTATTTTATCTGTAAGAACTGTATGCCCAAAAAAGTAATAATTGGAAAAGAGAGGGATTCGGTTTTTCGAGATAAAGAAGATGTAATTATCCTATAAGTAATATTTTTTGCTTATCAATTTTTTGTACGAGGAGGTTCAGGATGAGTTTTTATTCTAAGGTAATCGATCAGCAAAAGCTGAATATGGCGTGGGAAAAGGTAAAAAGAAACAAACCGGCAGGCGGCGTCGATAATGTAACCTGGGAACTGTTTGAGGAGGGGAGAAAAGAAGAAATCAAACGTTTGAATCTGGAACTGCTTCAAAGAGAATATGTGCTTCAGCCTGTCCGGATGGCAACACTTTATAAAGGGGAAAAGCCAAGAGAGGTAGCGCTTTATTGTATGCGTGACAAAGTAGTCCAGCAGTCGGTCGCAAATGAATTGGTAAAATGCTATGAAGCATTTTTTCCTGGCTGTGTCTATGCGTATCGTCCGGGAAAATCTGCTTTGGAGGCAGTAGAGCGGATAGCAGAAGCCATAAAGAGAAAAGGCTTTACCTGGGTGTTAAAAATGGATATAGAACATTTTTTTGATACGATTTGTATAGAGACATTGATAAGACAGTTAAGGCAGCGGATTGTGGAGGAGGATCTGCTGGATCTAATCCAGAAAATCTGTACAGCGCCAAGTTTGTCAGTAACAGGCGAGTTGGCTGCCAGACAGCAAGGGATTCATCAGGGCTCTGCGGTTGCCCCGGTACTTTCTAATATTTATCTGATAGAGTTTGATCATTTGCTGGAGCAAAGTAGCCCTTATTATGTGCGCTATTCGGACGATATGATAGTTTTGGGAAAAGAAAAGGAAGAACTGGAATTGGTTTTAGCAAAGGCCAGGCAGGCGTTAGAACCATTAGGGCTGGCGTTAAATCAGGACAAAACAGTGATACGGCCATTAGAGGAAGGCGTGGAATTTTTAGGATATCAGTTTCATCAGAACGGAAAAACCATTCCGGTAAAGGCAAAAATCAATTTGATGGAACGGTTGGAAATGATGTGGCTGACAGAATCAGGGAAAACGATACAGGATAAATTAAAAAAAGGAGCGGAAATAGTAGGAAGCTGGGAGCAATATTTCCGGGAAGAAAGAGAAATCGCTTCTATCTATGAATTTGTTGTTTTTCTCTATATGGGGCAGAATAAGGGGCTTTCTCCTACGATATTAGAGGAACAGAGAAAAACAGTAGGCAATACGAATAAAGAAATTTGTTTGTATTTGTATGAGCATTGGAGAAAACTTCCCAGCCGTTTTATGATGTTGTATGAAGCAGAGGATTTTTATGGAATAGCGGAGTTAGATCTGGATATAAAGTTGGAGTCAGTTTATTTGGAAGAGCTGCTTTCTTCCTATGAGAGTCTGTTGGTAGAGGAATCAGAGGAACAGTTGGTAAATATAATGCAGATTTATTCGGACACTGGTTTTTTGAGAAAGGCAGCTGCGTTTATGGACAAGCTGACACGGTTTCAAAACAGCAAAAAGAGCCTGCCCTTTTTGGGTTCGATAGGAAAGGAAAAAGAAGACCGGGGAGAAGAGGTTCATTTTACAGAAGAACAGCTAAAAGAATATATCGTGAATTTCATTGGGCGCGAGGATGCCTATATGCGGGAAGAAGTAGGTTCAAATAACCGAAGGGGATTTGGATCGGTATCCGCTCCGTTGACGGAGGAAGTATTGCAAAAGCATTTTCTTGGAGAATGTACGGTGGGAACCTATGTACAGAGAAACAATGGCACAGCCAAATATATGGTAATAGATATAGATATTTCAAAAAAGGTTTTGTTGGAGCTGGAGGGCGATCTGGGAAAACTGCAGCCCTATATGCAAAGAGCGGCAAATTGTACGAGGAAAATCCAAAATGGGCTAAAACAGATGGGATTTTGCAGCTGGGTAGAGGAAAGTGGATACCGGGGATATCATATCTGGATTTTATTTACAGAGTGGATTTCGGTGCGGTATCTGAATTTGTTCCAAGATGTGATAGAAGAGCGTATAGGGGAAGTACCGGAGGCAATCGCGATAGAGTTTTTCCCGAATAAAACCCAGATAAAAAATGGGAAGCTAGGGCAGGCGATCAAGCTGCCTTATGGGTATCACACCCGGACAGGAAAGCAGAGCAGGTTTCTGGATGAAAACTTTGTGCCGGTTCAGAAACCAGGCGAGCTGATGTTAGAAATGGGAAAGTACAAATATACAAATGCCGCTTTAAAAAGAGTATTAAGCATGGCAATCCCAAAAGCTGCCGTTATGGAAAAGGAACATACAGTAGATCCGGATTTACAGGGCTTTGGCCGTCTTTCTGAAAATGTAGAGCTAGTATTAAATAAATGCAACTTGATGCGTTATTTGTGCCAAAAAGCCAGAACTACGGGCTATTTGTCGCATTTTGAACGGTTATCTGTTTTGTATGTATTTGGCCATATGGGGGAAGAGGGAGCTGCTTTTGTACATAAGATTATGGAATTTACTTTAAATTATCAGTATTCTGTAACAGAACGGTTTATTTCCCGTATTCCGCCTAAGCCTGTCAGCTGTATAAAGCTAAGAGATCAGTATCAGAAGATTACGGCAGAATATGGATGCAACTGCCGTTTTAGCCGTGCAAAAAATTGCTATCCTTCTCCTGTCCTGCATGCAATACGTTCTGGGGACGGAGGCCAGGAAGATGTTACGCTTCCTACCAGCCGCACGATATCCAAGGACAGAGAGGATAAAGTTTATGAGGAATTGAATATAAAAAAGCGTGTGGAGGCTGTTACAGAAAAGATTCTGGAAATGAAAAAACAAAAAAGAGGGATAGATAAAAATATTACAAAATTGGAGCATGAACTGGAAGCTATTTTTGATGAGGCAAAAATTAACTGTCTGGAAGTGGAATTTGGAATGTTAGTGAGAAGGAAAAAAGAAGAAGGATATGAATGGATAGTAGAAATTTGAAAGAGACTTCCCAATCTCCTTAAAATTTGCTATAGTAAGGAAATAAGAAATGCAAAGAAAGGAGTGCTTTAAAATGGGAAGAAAAATCTTATTCAGTCCAATCGGCGGAACCGATCCAATCCGTTATAAAAGAGATGGTTCTATGCTTCATATTTGTAGGCATTATCAGCCCGATCTGGTATATTTATATTTATCTCATGAAATGATGGAATTTCACAGAAAAGATAATCGTTATATCGACGCTGTTGAGCGGCTGGGAGAGCATTTGGGACATTCTTTTGAAATTCGGCTGATAGAGCGGGACGATTTGGTTGACGTACAAAAATATGATTGGTTTTACCGGGAATTCCGGGAGGAAATCAGAAGGATTGAGCAAGAGATGGAAGAGGAGGACGAGCTTTTAGTCAATATGGCATCGGGAACTCCTGCAATGAAAAGTGCGTTAATGGTAATGGCTACTTTGGCAGAATATCGTTTCAAGCCAATTCAGGTGGATTCGCCGAAGCGGGGAATGAACGCAGAGTTGGAGGACAGGGAGGCCTACAGCCGGGAAGAATATTTCCGGTTGAATCAGGACAATGAAGAGCAAGCGCCGAACCGCTGCCAGGAGGAAACCTGCCTGAATTTAATGAAAATGATAAAGCTGGATACCATCAAAAAACATATTCAGGCCTATAATTATCCGGCTGCTCTTTCGATTGCCTCTGAGATCCGAAGGGATATTCCGGAAAAGGCCTATCGCTGGCTTCAGATTGCAGCTGCCAGAGTAAAGCTGGATAGCGGAAGAGTACATAAATTATCAGAGACCTTGGAGGAGACAGTTTATCCGGTTCAGATGGAAAAACAGCAGAAAATATTCGAATATGCACTTGTATTACAATTAAAGGTAAAGAGGCAGGAATATGCGGATTTTATCAGAGGGCTTACGCCGTTGGTAGTAGATTTGCTGGAGGATATTGCGGAAAAGGAATGCGGGATTGATTTGCAGGACTGCTGTATGGTAAGGAAAAAGGAAAATACTTTGTACTGGAGTAAAAAGAAGCTGCAGCAGCAAGGGCTGTTGGAGATGTTGAACGAGGAATACCAGGCACAGGGCGGTTTTCGGGAAGGACCGGTTTATTCTAATGCGATTGCCAAAATTATTGTAAAGAAGGGCAGGAACCAAATGATGTGCAGCAAGGTAGAGGAAATGGTTGTCATAGAGCGTTCTGTGCGGAATATAGCGGCGCATGAGATTGTTTCGGTGACAGAGGAATGGATTCAAAAAAGAACCGGAAAGACAGTGAAGGGGATTTTTGAGCTGGTGAGGCAACTGGTGTTTTATGCAGGGATTAAGGTAGAAAACAAAGCCTGGGATTCCTATGATCAGATGAACGAACGGATTGCGGATTGTTTAAGGTAACGAATGTAAAAATATTCTGATATATGTATAAGTCATGTATAAGGAGCTGAGCGTTAACTTTGGATTGCTTTATTTGGAAATGTAATTGTGTACTTCCTGATGAGGTTTCGGACGATGTATTGTTTGAAACCTCATCAGGGTTATGCTCAGTTTCCAGCGCTGACGGGAGAGACAATCTATATTGGTAAAAATATCCGCATGAGATTTAGGAAATGTGTTTGTGAGAAATAAGAAATAAGGGTTGAAAGTAGAGAGAATAGTTGGTATAATAAAAGTAGAAAAAACAGGTGAATTATGAACAAAGTGTGAACAACCAAATTTTGAGGCGAAAAAAGCTAATTGTCAGAATTTTCTGTTAATTACGCGTGAAAATACCCTTGCAAAGCCAGTGTTTATGCGGGGTTTGGGAAGGGAGCGTAGAAATAGGAGAAGCCCGACGTAGGGCATTGACACAATGAGCTGTTCGTGATGTCTTCCTGTTTCCGCTAAGTAGAAATAGGAGAAGCCCGACGTAGGGCATTGACACTCGTTTGCCGTAGCGATTATGGCATTAGCTTCGTCGGTAGAAATAGGAGAAGCCCGACGTAGGGCATTGACACAGTCAACGCTTTACACAGCTCAACTTTTTTCATAATGTAGAAATAGGAGAAGCCCGACGTAGGGCATTGACACATAGTAATACCTCGACTTTCTCCTCACTATGCAGCAGTAGAAATAGGAGAAGCCCGACGTAGGGCATTGACACATTTCTTCAGAATGTTTTTTTAGTTGAATTAGTAAAGGTAGAAATAGGAGAAGCCCGACGTAGGGCATTGACACAATCCTTCCTCATCTTATCATACTGATACTTCGCTAGTAGAAATAGGAGAAGCCCGACGTAGGGCATTGACACATGTCAAATACTTCTCTGTATTGACGAAGTATCTGTAGAAATAGGAGAAGCCCGACGTAGGGCATTGACACAATACATAATAGGCCAAATTAGGCATCTCTTGGAATGTAGAAATAGGAGAAGCCCGACGTAGGGCATTGACACATGTCAAATACTTCTCTGTATTGACGAAGTATCTGTAGAAATAGGAGAAGCCCGACGTAGGGCATTGACACAATTCCTCGATAAAGGCTAATCTTTTTTCTTTAGTGGTAGAAATAGGAGAAGCCCGACGTAGGGTATTAACACGCACTTCAAAACCAATCAAATCACTTCCTTTTCAAACGTAGAAATAGGAAAAATCCAGTATAGGGTACAGAAACAATTCTTTTGCCACCTTTTTCTATTGCAAATAGTAAAAACAGAAGAAGTTAGTAAGAGGGTATAAAACAAAAAAGAAAAACCAACCGGAAAAATTTCATTTTCCTAGTTGGTTTTTTTGATTTTTAGTAGATATTTGCCACAATATTCTTTACTTTTCGTAAGGGCTTTTCCTAAGTATTAGTAAAGTTATCATAGTATTCTTCCTATTGACTATAATAAGCGACAGCCTCATTTATATTGGCCATTTAAAGAAGCAAAAAAGGAATTCTATGGAACACTTTTTTCTCAGTTGCTTTATATGAAACTATCAAGTTTTCGGCATATTTTTCAGCTCTGTCCAAAATTTCCTCCCAGCTCTGCAATACAGATAGATAACCCATCCAGGGTACGGGAGGCTACAGAATCATGAAAGGTATAGTGTTCCGCAGTTTCGTCCCGGAAATCATAGACGAGGATGGTTTCATTCTCCGGATCGACAATCCAATATTCCCGAACACCTGCCGTCTGGTATTGGAACAGCTTTTTGGCATAATCCATCTGCTGACTTCCAGGAGACACAACCTCTATGATCCAGTCAGGCGCACCCTGGCAGCCGGATTCATCCAGCTTATCCGGATCGCAGATCACACTGATGCCCGATTCGACATAAGTTTTATTATCTGCATGTAAAAAAACGGTAAACGGAGCCGGATAGACTTCACAGGAGCCATCATATAAAACTCTCTGTCAATTAATTCGGCTCGTGTTTTATCAGGAAGGTTGTAAATATCCTGAATCGTATAGCGTGGCAACTTATTGGCATCTATGAAAAAAACTCCTTTTTTGAACAGAATATTTTCTATAGTATAACAGAAAGGACAGAAAGGTGTAAAGGAAAAAGTAAAAAAATGTATTACTTGAAAACCAAGAAAAACCTTGCTATAATTTAAAAAAGAAAACTGTTATCTGGAAAAGCAGGGAGGGAATGATATCGTTTGGAGTTATATGGGGATGAAAAACGTTTAAGTGATTTGGATATGGCTAAAAAAGAGATCATAAAATTATGATCCCAGATGAGGCTGTTAAGAAAGTTCCAAGAATAAAATACAAAAATATACCAGAAAGTGAATATAATACGATTCAAGAATTAGTGCGGCAGGTATTAAAAATTTCAAAAGATGAAAATGATTCAAACGAAGTTGCAATAACATATGATATGGATACCATGGAGCGGATTCAAAAAAGGGAAGAGTATATTGGAGTGGTATTGGGGAGCGAACATGAAGTTGATCCAATGAGTAGTACGATTTCCTATCATTTAATTGTGTCTGCAAAAGAGTGTATTATTCTTGTAAGCAAAAAATTTAAAGAACTTACAGAAAGCAGCCGATCACTTTTTAAAGAATTGTTCTATGGCCGGTCTGGATTATGATAACCGATAAAATGGAGAGTATCTATGGAAGAACATGCAATTTTAAGCGAGCGCCTAGAAGCTCAGCTAAAAGCTGTAGAATAGGCGAAAGCAGAACAAAAAAGGCTTTTACAAGAAAAAAGCGAACGTTTATCCAGGGAGCTAATGGAGAAAATGACTCCATTCATCTTACATCAACATAAATCAACATAAGGGATAAAAAACAGCTTCACGATCCCGGAAAGGAGTACTAAAAAAATGGACTTAAACATGTTACCAACCATGCGGAAGCAGGCAGAAGAGCGCCGCAAGCAAATGAAGATATCCGGCACAGAAATCTATATCCCAACCAGAGCCGGCCAGGCCAGATGTCTGATCTATAAGCCAGTCAGCCGGAAGGCACCCTCCCCGGTCTTTTTCAACATCCACGGAGGCGGCTTTGTGATGGGCGACCCGGAGGGGGACGACTTTATGTGCAAAAAGTTCCTCGACGCACTTGATATCACGATCATCAACGTAGAGTACCGTCTGGCACCAGAGACGAAATGCCCAGGCGACAAGGAGGATGTGTACGACGTCGTAAAATACGTAGCATCCCACGCGGAGGAATACGGTATCGATCCGGCGAAAATGGCGATAGGCGGCCACAGTGCCGGTGCGAATATTTCCACGGTCGTCTGTATGATGGCCAAGAAATCCGGCGAATTCGGCTTCTGCTGCCAGGTGCTGGATTACCCACCGTTAGACGTCCTCACGGATCCGAAAGCGAAATTTTATACCGAAGGAGCTATCCCGCCAGAGGTAGCGGAGATGTTCAATGCCGCTTACTGTGAAACGCCGGAGGCCGCCGGAGACGTCTATTGCTCGCCGATTTACGCCAGCCAGGAGGAACTGGCCGATTTGCCGCCAGCCATTATTCTGACCTGTGAAATTGATTCCCTGCGGGAAGAGGGAGAGGAGTACGGCAAGAAGCTGGCGCAGGCCGGAGTGGAAGTGACGATGAAACGCTTCCAGGGCGTACCGCACGGCTTTACCTCGAACCCGGAGTTGCCGGAGGCCGCAGACGGGCATCAGATGATGATTGAGGGATTGAGAAAATATCTTCTGTAAAAAGATTTTGAAGAAATAAAAAGGACTTAAAAAGAATTCTTGGAAAAGTATTCTGGAACTAAGAATAAAAACTTTTGTCATTCCCTATACGTAAAAACGAGCCGTATCGCAGTTGCTCTATACTAGATACGGCTCGTTTTATTTTCTCTTTTATCCTTCAAACTGGCTCCGGTACAGCTCTGCATAGAATCCATTCCCAGCTAACAGTTCGTCGTGGCTGCCCTGTTCGATGATATGCCCGTCCTTCATCACCAGAATCACATCCGCTTCCTGAATCGTGGAGAGACGGTGGGCGACGATAAAGCTCGTCCGTCCCTTCATCATTTTGTTAAAGGCCTTTTGGATACGGATTTCCGTCCGGGTATCAATGGAAGAGGTTGCTTCGTCTAAAATCAACATCGGCGGAAGGCAGAGCATGACACGGGTAATGCACAGAAGCTGCTTCTGCCCTTGGGAGAGGTTTCCGCCGTCCTCCTTGATAATCGTGTCGTAGCCCTGCGGAAGACGCTTGATAAAGCTGTGGGCGTGGGAGGCCTTGGCGGCAGCAATCATTTCCTCCTCGGTGGCATCCGGCTTGCCGTAGCAGATATTGTCGCGGATCGTACCGCTGGAAAGCCATGTTTCCTGCAGTACCATTCCATAATTGGCACGCAGGCTCTTCCGGGTGATATCGCGGATATCGGAGCCGCTGACGCGGATCGCGCCTGCTGTTACGTCATAGAAGCGCATCAAAAGGTTGATGATGGTCGTTTTGCCGCAGCCGGTCGGTCCGACAAGGGCGATCCGCTGTCCTGGGCGGACGGAAAGGTTTAACTCCTCGATCAGAGGGACGTCCGGCACATAGGAGAAATCTACTTGATCCAGCTCGACAGAGCCGTCGGCCTCGGTCAGTACTCTGGCATCTGTGGCATCCGGTATCTGCGGCTCCTCTTCGATAAAATCAAAGACGCGGGAGGCAGAGGCCAAGGCGTTTTGCAGCTCCGTGACAACACCAGAAATTTCGTTAAATGGCTTCGTGTACTGGTTGGCATAGCTGATAAAGCAGGACAGGCCGCCGACGGACAGATGTCCCCGTAGAGCCGCCAGTGCGCCGGAAAGCACGACGCCGGTTGTCACCAGCCCATTGACAAAACGGGTGGACGGATTGGTGATCGAGGAGAAGAAGATTGCGCGGAGGCTGCAGTCCTGGAGTCTGCCGTTGATTTCGTCAAAACGTTCCTGGGCGCAATCCTCGTAGCCGAACGCCTGCACGACCTTCTGGTTGTCTACCATTTCCTCAATCAGCCCGGTCAGCTCGCCGCGGGTGCTGGACTGGAGATGAAACATTGAATAGGTACGCTTGGCGATAAAGGCAGCTACAAACAGAGATACCGGGGTAATCAGCACGACGACCAGTGTGATCGACAGGTTGATGCTTACCATAAAGCCCAATGTCCCGACAATGGTCAGTACGCCGGTAAATAGCTGAGTAAAGCCCATCAGCAGACCTTCGGAGAACTGATCGACATCCGCGACAATCCGACTGATGATATCGCCTGCCGGGTGCTGGTCAAGGTAACTAAGCGGAAGCTGCTCCAGCTTAGCAAAAGCCTGGCGCCGGATGTCCTTGACGACCCGATAGGTGATGTTGTTGTTGCAGACATTCATAATCCACTGTAAAAGAGCAGTAATGAGCAGCAGAATCGCAGTCGTTCGTAAAATAGTCAGGATTCCGTCAAAGTCTACCTGGCCTGGTGCTAGGATCAGATCGACGGCTTGTCCGGTCAAAATCGGGGTGTATAAGGTAAGGACGACAGTGCCGGCAGCGCAAACCAAGGATGCTATCACGAGGAACCAATAGCGCCGAATATAATGTAGAACCTTTTGCAAGGTTTGTTGGTTGCCGCTTTTTGGTGCATTATTTTTCGCCATGGGATTCTGCCTCCTTTGGATATTGGGAATAATAAATTTCCTGGTAAACCTCACAGTCCGCCAGCAGTTCGTCGTGTGTACCGATACCGGCCACCTGCCCGTCGTCTAACACGATAATCTGATCGGCATGGCGGATCGAGGAGGTACGTTGGGAAACGACAAAGACCGTGATATTCGGGCTCATATCCCGGATCGCCTGGCGCAGCCTGGCATCGGTGGCATAGTCCAGAGCGGATGCACTGTCATCCAAAATCAGGATCTGCGGCTTACGGATAAAAGCTCTGGCAATCGTCAGCCTCTGCTTCTGGCCGCCAGAGAAGTTCCGTCCGTTTTGTTCGACGACGGCATTTAGTCCGCCTGCCTTGGAGGAAACAAAGTCGCTCGCCTGTGCAAAGGAAAGCGCCTCCTTCATTTCCTCCGGCGTAGCGTCCTGCTTGCCGAAGCGAAGGTTGTCTGCTATCGTTCCTTTAAACAAAACGGCCTTTTGCGGTACGACGCCAATCTGATCGCGCAGCTCGTCGGCAGTATAGGCTTTGATATCCCGGCCGAAAATCTGGATGCTGCCGTTTGTCGCATCATAAAACCGGGGAATCAGGTTGACTAACGAGGTCTTACCGGAGCCGGTTCCGCCGATGATACCGATGGTTTCTCCCTTTTTGGCTGTAAAATGAATATCGGACAAGGATTCCGCTTTCGCGTCCTTATAAGTAAAAGAAACATGATCAAAAACTACCGCAGGGATTTCTATAGAGCCGGATTCCATAGAATTGGATTCCTTGGAATTTTGCCTGCTAGAAGCAGAAGCATTTCCAGAGAAAGCCTTCTCCGATGAACTGGCTCCTGCCGGGAATTCCATGCTGGAGGTTACTTCAAATACAGCCTGGATACGGTTCCCGCAGGCGACAGCCTTGGTAATCGTAATGATTAAATTCGCCAGCTTAACCAGCTCGACTAAAATCTGTGACATATAGTTGATAAGGGCAACAACAGCTCCCTGTGTTAAAATGCCATCCTCTACCTGCCAGGCACCGGTCCAGATAACGGCCAGAATTCCGGCATTGATGATGATATAGGTGACAGGATTTAGCAGGGCGGAAATCCGGCCTACAAAAAGCTGGATGCCGGTCAGCGCGCTGTTGGCATCTGCAAAACGTGCTGTCTCCTCCTCTTCCTTATGAAAGGCTCGGATGACACGGACGCCAGTCAGATTTTCCCTCGTCGTCAGCGTCACCTGATCCAGCCGGCTCTGTACCTTTTTATAAAGTGGAATGGTAATTAACATAATACCGAACACGACAACGGAAAGCAGCGGAATAATGATAACAAAAGGAATCGCTGCTTTTATATCAATCGTAAAGGCCATGACCATCGCCCCAAACACAACAAACGGAGAACGAAGCAGCAGGCGCAGCGCCAGGTTAAGGCCGGACTGTACCTGATTTAAGTCGCTGGTCATCCGGGTGATCAGCGTTGAGGTTCCCAGAGTGTCGATTTCGGAATAGGACAGATGCTCGATGTGGGAAAAGAGATCCCGCCTGACAGATGTCGTAAAGCCAACCGATGCTCTGGCAGCAAAGTATTGTGCCGTCAGAGAGCAGGCTAGGCCAATCACCCCTAACAGAACCATAATTCCGCACATCTGCAGGATATACGGAGTGTCCTGATGCTTAATACCAACGTCGATAACTTGCGCCATAACGAGCGGTACAAGCAGCTCAAAGGTCGCCTCTAACAGCTTAAACAAAGGGCCTAGGATGCTTTCTTTTTTATAAAAGCGCAGATAATGAAACAATTTACCCATTTACATTTCTCTCCTTGTTCACATGCTTACATTATTCCTTCTATTTCATATAGAAAGAACGCCATGAATGTTCTCATATGACGTTTACCAGATTATATCATTTGTCCCACAGAATGACAATATCGAAATGATAAAAAATAAGACATAGAAAAATTTGTGAAATTATGACTTGTATCTTGACGATTTTTGTGTTATCCTAAGAACTGGTGTGCGCTAAGCCGAATATGAGACAAGCAGAATGCTTGCTTTTGGCAGCAGCACCTGGAAATTATGGTAAAAATGATATGTAAGGAGGATGAGTTACGTGAAACAAGGTAACACAAAAGGGAGCAGACGCGGACTTTGGACACTTTGTCTGGTTCTGCTGCTGACGGCAGCGATGTTTTTACAGGGATGCAGCGGCGGTGGCTCCAAAACAACAGAGGATTGGCTCAAGGATATGAAGGAATTTGCAATCCCGAACGGTGCAGCATCCATGTATTTTGACAAGGATTGGATTACACAGGATATGCAGCTTGATACCTTCCTGGCAGTAGGAAGAGCAGACGGCAGCGAGGCAGCATTTTTACTGCAGTTCCCAAAGAATGGAACCATTCCGATGGAAAATATGGATGCCCTAAAGGAGTTTATTAAAACGGCTTACAGTCCGACCAATACCGAAGCAGTAGACGGGATCGAGGTTCCGGGCATGACCAATCTTGAAGTGATTTCTGCAGATATTTCTTCCGGCGGACAGAACGCAAAGGCTTACATCATTTATGGTGAAACCGAATATGCGTACTATTCTCTTGGTTATGTAGCAAGCAAGCTAAATGACAGGATCAAAAGCTCTTTTATCGCTTCTTGCAGCAAGTTTGTAGAGGTGGTTCCGGAGGAAGAGGATCGGACTACCGTAGAAATGACTGATACGATCCGTTGGTTTAATGCGTCTTATGCTGTTTTGATGAAGATCAACGGACAGGATTACAACCGTTTTGCTGGTTCTGCTGCCAACGATGATGCTAAGACATTATGGCAGGATTCCTTAAATCAGAGCTGGGGTGTAACAGATCGTGCTTCCGCGGATGAAACGATTGATACCCTGTTATCCGAAGGACAGAGAACTGGCTTTGCTGAAAACGGAGAATATTTACAGCAGTGTGGCCTGGGCGATGTGGCAGAGGAAGAGCGTGTAAGCTTTGTCGTAGAAAATTTTGGGGTCAGCGAGGATGAAGCAAAAGGATTTGTAGACAGCTATGCAATGTATGAGCAGTACGGCGCTAATGCAATCGACGGCTGGGACTACTGCCGCGCCATGAGCCTGATGAGTATGTATTATCTGGCTGATTATTATACCGAGCAGGAGGCATTGGACAAGTCCTTAGAGATTGCCCAGATAATTCAGAAAACCTTTGGCTCCTGGGATGAAATGATGGACAGCTATCTGCGTGGCTATGAATATTGGGCAGAGGAGAGCAGCGACGAGCGCCGCGGTATCTATGAGGAGATCAAGGCAGCCTCCGACAGCCCATACCAGTTGGATTTCAAGATGAGCCTGGAAAAGACCTGGTAAAATAACGAAAAATTAGTTGACAACTGACTGAAATTGTGGTATAAAAGAATTCGTCCTGTGTAGTAACAGGACATTGCCGAAGACAGCAGGTACGCCAGGAAAGGCAGATAAGCCATTCCAAACGGCGTGTAAGAAGGAAGCGAATCGTTCTATAAAGGATAGAAACGGGAGCAGAGAGCGCCTGCCGAGGATTGTAGAGTATGATGTATGATACAGCCCTGTGTCTTTGGATGCGGGGCTTTTTTATTCGCATTATCCGTCTTTGGTAGGAAAATAAAAGAAGGAGGGAACCGTCATGGCAAAGGTAGAAATCAAACAGCCGATTGTAGATGAAATCAAGGGACATGTAGAGAATGCGCAGTCTGCTGTACTGGTTGACTATCGCGGATTAACCGTAGAGGAAGACACCAGGCTCCGTAAGGCATTAAGAGAAGCTGGCGTCGTATACAAGGTATATAAGAACACCTTGCTCAAAAGGGCGTTCGAGGAAACCGACTATGCACAGCTTGATGCGCACTTAGAAGGGCCTACCGCAGTTGCATTTGGTATCGACGATGCGACAGCTCCGGCGAGAGTCATCAGCGAATTTGCAAAGACAGCTCCGGCGCTTGAAGTAAAGGCTGGCGTGGTAGAGGGAACCTACTACGATGCAGCAGGCATGAAGGTAATCGCCGATATCCCGTCAAGGGAAGTGCTTATTTCCAGACTTTTGGGAAGCATGCAGTCTCCGATTACGAATTTCGCGCGTGTTCTCAAGCAGATTGCCGAAAAGGGCGAGGCTGCATAAGGAATACAGAACACGGCAGAGAGCGGCATAGAGCCGCGGCGGCAGGATATCGGGGAAAAAGATATCTGCCTGAGAAAAAAATATGGAATATATGGAGGTAGAACAAATGACTACTCAGGAATTTATTGAACAGATCAAGGGTATGACCGTATTAGAACTCAATGAGCTGGTAAAGGCTTGTGAGGAAGAGTTTGGCGTATCTGCAGCAGCAGGCGTTGTAGTAGCAGGCCCGGCAGCAGGCGGCGCTGCAGCAGCAGAAGAGAAGACAGAGTTCGACGTAGAGCTGACAGAGGCAGGTCCGAACAAGGTTAAGGTTATCAAGGTAGTACGTGAGATCACCGGTCTTGGCTTAAAGGAAGCAAAAGATACCGTTGATGGCGCTCCAAAGGTAATCAAGGAAGGCGCTTCTAAGGAAGAGGCTGAAGAGATTAAGACTAAGCTGGAGGCTGAAGGCGCTAAGGTTACATTAAAGTAAGATAGCGGCAAAGGCAGGCCAGGGCGTTCTTGGAGAAAGAAGGGGATTGCATGCTTGCATGTGATCCTTTTTTTTGACCTGACTGGAAAACCATTTTTTGGTATGGAACATTTTTCTAAGGTCTGGCCGGAGAATTTCACAAAAATATCACAAACATTTGCTATGCTAAAAAAGACAGCAAGCTGTTTGCCATACCAGCAGAGAGCGGATGGCAAAGGCAGCGGCAGGCAAAGGAGCAAATGGAAAACAGCAGAATTTCTGCAGATTGTAAAAGGAGCAAAGCTATGGACAATACGGAAAAAAAGATGACAAAATATGACCGTAAAATAGAAGCAAGAAAGCAGCAGGCAGAGAAGGAGCGGAAGGAAAAGCTAAGAGGCAGACTGATCGCAGCAGGTGTCGTAGTGCTGATCGTGGCTGCCATTTTGTATACGAACCTCTCTTCTGTATTTGCAAAAAGAGCAGCGATCAAGGATACGTATATCAAGATTGGCAATCATGAGATAACAAAGCTGGAATATGACTATTTTTATTATGATACCGTAAATGCCTGGCTGACACAGTTTTCTTCTGTTTTGCCTTATATGGGACTGGATACAAGCGTGGATTTTGCCGAGCAGCAGCATCCTTATGAGGAAAACATGACCTGGAAGGACTATTTTGACCGGATGACAGTAGAGCAGATCCAGATGGTCAAGGCGGCTGGGGATGAAATCACAAATACTGGCTGGGAGAGCGACATCAAGGAGGAGTATGAGGAATTTTTGACTTCTATGGAGGATGGGGCAGATGAAATGGGCATCAGTGTAGCCGATTATTACAAAGCACGCTTTGGCAGCTATGCGACTGCGGAGAATGTCCGTCCGTTTAAGGAAGAAAGCTTAAAGCTGGCTGCTTATATCCATTATCTGGAGGAGGAGCATACTCCGTCAGAGGAAGAGGTCAAGACTTATTACGAGGAGCATAAGGACGAGTACGATCAGGTCGATTATTATGAGGCGGTTTTTGCAGCAGAGCTTGAGGAAACAGAAGAGGAAGCCAGCGACGAGGAGATAGCGGCAGCGATGGAGGAGCAGAAGAAGCGGGCAGAGGAAATGCAGTCGAAGCTAAAGACTGGCGCTGATTTTGAGGAGCTTTGTGCAGAGTATTTCCCAGAGGCGGCTGAGCCTGAGGAGGACGAGGAAGATACCGAGGATGATGCTTCTGGTGAGGAGGAAGCAGAGGAGCCAAAGGATGCGCATCTAAAGGAAGCTGTCACGTTAAGCAGTGTGGCGGCAAGCATTCAGGAATGGCTGACTGCCAGCCGGAAGGCCGGAGACATTACCGTAATCGAGGATACCGACAGCAACTGCTATTATGTCCTGAAATTTGTGGAGAGAACACACAACGATGCGGCAGAGGAAAGTATTTCCAACAATATGATCGATGAAGCTGTAGCAGATCGGATGGATGAATTGACCGCTGGCTATACCGTAACCGACGTAAAGGGCGACCTCGTATATCTGACTTTGCCGGAGACTTCTGGAGAGGATGGAACCGACGGTAATGAGAATACAGGTGAGGAAGACAATACAGATGGTAATACCGACGGTGAAGATAATACAGATGATAATACAGACAGTGATTCAGACAGCAGGGAATAGGAGAAAATAAGACCGACGAAGCAGAACTGGCGAAGTAGCTGATTGAGAAAAAGGCTGATGTCCCGAAGCTCTATATCGCATGTGGAGTAGACGATGGCCTGCTCGGAGTCAACCAGGAATTCAAGAACTATCTGGAAGGCCTTGGCATCCCTGTCACCTATGAAGAGGGGTCGGGCGCACATGAATGGGATTTCTGGAACCGCTATATTAAGCGTGTGCTGGATTGGCTGCCATTAGAAGGAAACGGAGCGGGAATCAACAGCGGAAACGTAGGGGTATAAAGAATTCTGCAAAGAGGAGTTCTTGCACCGAAGCGCGGCTGCGGTGTCTTGATTTATTTTGAGACACCACAGCCGTTTTTTGCGTTTATGTCAGACCTCCTCTTCGGTTTCCTTTTGAATCGGATTGTATTTTAGTACGTCCTCTTTTAAATAGAGTGCAATATAGCGAATCGTATAGCAGGAAAGAAGCAGTGTTTGCTTTAGCGTGCTATCCTCTAAGGAATCACCGATGATCGATTCGATTTTGGAGAGCTTATAAAGCATCGTATTCCGATGAAAGTTCAGCTTTCTGGCGGTTTTCGTCAGGTTAGAATCCGATTGGAGGAAGGTGGAGAGAATGTCCACAAAATCCGTGCCGTGATCCTGATCGTAGCGGTGCAGGGAAATGGCCATCGGATGGCAGAGATAGACCAGGTTGTCGTGATGATAGCGGTTGATAAAGCCCTCCCGGCACATATCGATCATATGGTAGATCCGATAATCGTTGTAGAGATAAATCGGATTGGAGCCAGGAGCGGCCAGAGCAGAGCCCAGGCGGATGGCAGAGCTGGCCATCAGATAGAGCGTGCGGAACTGCTCTAAGCGCATCAGAGGGCCGGACATACCAACAGCGGCATGGAAGCGGTTTAACAGGGCAATGAGAGCCTCCTCATTATAGTCAGGCAGGCGCCGCTCAGAAACAGGAATCAGAGCGGCTATATGATCCTGATAAATGGCAAAATAGCTGCCGGGGAATTGCTTTTCCAGTCCGTTAATCAGTTGATTGAGAGGCAGAGTAGAGGTGTCCTGGGAAATCAGACGGACGACCAGGCAGCAGTAAAAGCGTTTGAGAGAAGCATCCATCAGTATCAGGCGGTTTTGGATTTCTTCCTCGCTGATGGTGTTCATTTCAATCATATCGGCAATGAGCTGTTCAAATTCTATCTTATAATGCCCACTGTGATTTTGGCTCTGGGAGGCCATATGCTGGCGGAGCGCCTGAGTAAGCAGAGCGCCGAAGGTGTGGGCAGCATAATCGCCCTCCTGCAGCTCTGGCAGCAGGAGATAGGCCAACGTATCGGCTCCCTGCCGGATCGGCAGAATCGGGACATTTCCTTCCTCCTTGAGCTGGAGAATCGTTTGAATCGAAAGAAATCCTCTGGTCAGCAGAGAATTTAATCCTGGAAAGGAGGCCAAAAACTCGGAACGGTCATGATGAAGCTGATAACAGATCATGGAATAGCCGGCGTTGAGTAAGATGACCGAGGTATCCAACATAGAAGCCCCCAGTTCGATCAACGACTGGAGGCTGTTTTTTTGTAGTCCCAGCAGGGCAAAGTGCTGGCTCCAGTGCCGCCAGGCCATTAACGTATCGTTTAAAATGTTATATAGGGTATAAATATCCTGATCGGACAACAGAATGTTGCAGGAAAAACGTTCCAGATCGGCATGGCTGACTCCCTCTGCTTCCGTCAGTAAAAACAGAGCCGGATAGTTTTCTGTGATCTGTGCCAGAAGCGGCTGCGCCGCCTGCCAGGAGCCGACATAAACCGCAGACGGGCGGAGCGCCGGGGCAGGAGTGGTATCGCAAATATAAATATATTCCATATCCGGAAAGGAGGGCTGCGGAACGTGCCTGTCCAAAAGGGAAAGAGAAGCATATTCGGTTAAAATACTGATTTTCTGCATAGCTGGTAAGTCCTTTCTATGTATCGTTTGCACAATCCCTTGAAAAAGCCAAAGGATGTCCTTCTTATTATAATACAAATCAGTAGTTCGTGCAAGTATGCTGACCTGTCTGAACAGGGCATAAAAAGAAGCCCTTTCCTGTGTATGAAGTGTTTAGGCAGTCTGCACCAGCCAAAAAAAGATTTCTGTGCAGAAAATACATATGGAAAAGAGGTCTGCTGGGATATGATAGGGGAATAATAAAAACAGGAGGGGCGCCGATGGCAGTGATTAGGATGAACGTTCTTTCCAAGATGTTGGGAATGCAGACGAATATAACAATTGTACTTCCGACGTTTTGCTTTTCGGATATTATGGAGGGACAGAAAAATTTTTACAGGCAGGGAATGAAGTATCAGGTATTGTGGCTGCTGCACGGCGGTGCGGGGGATGATTCGGACTATCTGCACTTTTCCAATATTGTGCGGTATGCAGAGGCGCACAGGCTGGCAGTGGTGATGCCTGCAGGCTTTAACCAGAGCTATACCGACGATCCGGAAGGGCCTAAGTATTTTCGTTATATTGTAGATGAGCTGCCGGAAATGCTGCAGGCGTTGTATCCGTTTTCCGAAAAGCGGGAGGACAATTTTGTCGGCGGTCTTTCTATGGGCGCGCATGGTGCGATGAAGTGTGCGCTGAGGAAGCCGGAGCGCTATGCGGCCGCCCTGGTGATGTCAGGGGCCTCAAGGGATCCGGACAATCCGGCGGCGCAGACGGTTCAGGGAGCCAGAGAGGGCAGCCAGACATCACGCTCGATCATGATGCCAAAGCGTTTGGAGGGAGAAATCAAGGGGACGGAAAACGATGTCTATTCGCTTGCCGCCCGTAACGTGGAGGAGGGGAAGCCTCTGCCGGAGTTTTTCTTTGCCTGCGGAGACAAGGATTTTACGCTGGAACGGGCGCAGTATGCGGCGCGGTTTTTAAAGGAGCTGGGATATCCGGTACACAGCGAATGGGTGCCTGGCTATACGCATGAATGGGATTTCTGGGATCGGACGTTACGAAAGGCAATAGAGGAATGGCTGCCGATCCGGCATGAAATCATTTATCCGCTGTAACAGGCTTTCGGGAGGCTTCGTAGACGGCGGCATTTGTCCTTCCAGGCAGAAAGATAAAAACAACCATAGCAAGGCATCCAAGAAGAGAAAGCACGACGACTGCCATCCGATAGGAGATCCATTGTCCGAGAACTCCGGCCGCCAACTGGAACAGGACACAGCCGATAGCAGTCAGCATACCGAAAAAGGCGTTGACACGGGCGCGCATTTGTTCCGGCAGATAGCATTGAACCGCTGTTTCCCGGATGGTGGCGCTCGAAATGCCGAGAGAGCCGCAGAGAAAGCGATTGGCTAACATCAGCGGATAGGGCAGAAAGAGGAGCAGCAAATCCATCGTATTATAAACGGTATAGACAAATTTGGTAAACGGATAGCGTTTTCTTTCCGGGATTTCCTTTTGGTACTGCCACAGACCGCCAAGAAAGCGTCCTGCCATCTCGGCGCTCCGTAAAAAGCCAAGCATCGTAACGGTCAGCCCCGGCATCGTCTGGTAGTAGGCCTGCGTCAAGATTGCCGTTCCGTCGTTGCAGCCCTGTGTGATGCAAAGATAGGTGTAAATATTGCGGATTCCCTTTTCCCGTTTTAGATAAGCAAGCCCTTCCATGACGTCCTGAAAATAGGCGCGGATCGTATAGCGGCTTTGGCCGGAATGCCCGGTCTGCGGCTTTTCCGGGATGCCGTACTCGACCAAAACGGAAAGCGCCGTAAGCAGTGTCACCAGATAGAAAATTTGTCCCATAGAGATTTCCTTGTATAAAAAGGCAGCGAGAGGAGACATTGCAATCGTAATAAACGGATAGATCGTATTGCTGACGGCATAGCCCTTTTGCTCTAGTCCGGCAGGGATAAGACTGGGATACCAGGCCTGATAAGCAAGGCGGTAGCAGGCGGAGATAGAGCCAATGATCAGGACAAAGCCCAAATAAAGCGGATAATGAAACGCATAGCGGCTGACAAGCCATCCCATAGTCAGGTAAAACAGGGCAGTAGCCCCATCCAGCCCGACGATCCAGGTCTTTTTCCGTCCCCGATCTATAAAGGGCGCTGCCAGGAGCGGCAGCAGGACGTCCGGCAGGATACCGCAGACGAGTATCAGAGAGGAAAGCAGCGTAGAGCCGGTTTCATCAAAAACCAAAAGGCTTATCGGCAGATTCATCGCCTCTCCTCCAATCGCGCTCAGAATGGTAGCGATAGTAATTCTGGAAAAGCCTGCCGTCCAGAGTGTTTGCTTTGTTTGTTTCATAAAAATTCCCCTTTCTGTTTTCTTTTTTACAGGGGGTGTGAAAAAAGCTTTTTTGCTACGGCTTTTTTACGCCCTCTATAGGATAAATATAAAGGCAGAAAGAGGAAATGTAAAACACTTCGTTTTGGGAAAATTCCGTCTCTAAAGGGGAACTGAGAGGGGTTTTTAGAGAAAACACAGGAAAGTGTTCGCTTTCAGAAAGGGCTGCTAAGAGGTTTCGTTAAGCTTGCGTTCCAGCATTTCCTGAAAATCCAGAGCCTTTTTATATTTCCGCTGCTTGCTGCAGGCTGCCAGCATAACATCGCGGTACTGATACAGAAATCCGAAGTGGCGCTCCTTTTTCAAAGCAGAAAACAGGCGCTCCAACAGTTCCAGATACGCAGGGCGTGTCAGGAAATCCGGCAGGCATTCCATGGTTAACTCCTCATACATCAGCCAGTCGGAAAGAAGTACGGTCTGTGCCGTTTCTTCCTCTTTTTGCAAAAAGGCTTCTATTTTCTGTAAATAAGGACGGGAGAGGCTGTATTCCCCCTGACGGATATAGAGCAGAGCCTTTTTGTGCCATAACAGGAAATAGTCCGATTTGCGGATACGGTTGAGGCAATCAAGAGCAAGAGGATAGTTACCAACCTCCAGATAAGAGTCCCCCAGGTTATAATAGATGTCGTCGGAAAAGCAGTCCCACCAGCCGGTATTTTGCAGCAGACACCGAACCTGCTCGTAGTTGGCCTTCATCATTTCTTGCTGCCGGAGGCAGGAATAGGCGGTTCCGTTGATAAAATAGTAATCTGCCAGGGCAAATACATTTCCCTCTGACAGCGCCAGGGCAGTCAGCCGGGGTTCGAGCTGATGGATGCGGTGGTATTGATCCGTGATATAATAGCCATGGATCAGACTGCGGAGCCCCAGAGAATTCGGAAGCCCCTCGCTGGCCTGTAGGCAAAGGGAAAAGCATGTTTGATTATCCGGCTCGTCCGCAGCCAGAATCAGGCAGTAATAGGCATATTGCTCCCGGCTCATATGTCCGGTCAGCTTTTCCAGGACAGAGAGAAATTTGCAGACGGAATCTTCCGAGAGAGAGGACAGTTCTTTGTTAGAGTCGGGAGTATCGGAAGAAGCTGAGCTATCCATGGAAGCAGATAGTTTTATAGAAACGGCGTTTTCGGAAAGCGGTATCCGGTCGTCAAAGCAGAGGAAAAGCAGATAATCAAGGGCGAGGGGGGACCAAAGCAGCCGCTCCCTTTGTGCCTTTAGGCAGGCAATGTCTGCTTCTGCCTTCAGACCGTAGTTGACATTGGAAAAATAGCGGGAAAGTCTGGCCTGATTTTTCGACAGAAAAGAGGGATCGGTTTCGTATACGATTCCAAGCCTGGCAAATAAAAGCGCAAGCAGGGAAGGCTCCGGATTGGCATGGCCTCGTTCGATTTTGCTCAGATAGGAAACGGTGCAAATGCCATAACAGATTTCTTTTTGTCCCTTATCCTGGCGGATACGCTCCATACGGAGCAAAAGGCCGGAAGGGCTTTGTGTCATTGGTTCCATAGGATACCTCCTTTTGAGGGCTATTGTAACATGGGACAGTATTTTTGGCAACTACGAAAGGCTTTATCCTTTTTCAGCAAGAAGACTCCGACCTCTTAGGTCGGGGATGAATTGCGTTCGTATCACACTTGACAAAGTTGCAGAAAAGACTATAATAAAAGCAGTAGAAAAATTACAAAAAACGGATAAATTGTGAAATAAGACAGTTCTATCTATTCGGTAAGAAAGTCAGGGGGAAACGCATTGAATAAGGCATATAAATTCCGAATCTATCCTAATTCAGAGCAGCGTATCCTGTTTGCCAAAACCTTTGGCTGTGTACGATTCGTCTATAACT
>CASCWU010000011.1 GCA_949155905.1 uncultured Lachnospiraceae bacterium | reverse complement strand
CTCCTTCGGTATAATCGTAGGCTCCCAGCCGCAGCAGTAAAATCCGCTATTACCTTTTGGATATCTTCTAGTGTCATTTCTGCAGGGACATGCCCTGTCTGCGGCAGTGCTGCTGTACTTGCTCCTAAAACCCTTTTTCCCGTGATTTCCGTTTTGGCAGCAGCACCGGCATGGCTGATCTGAGCCATAACCAACGAACCGTTTTTATGGATTACTCTGGTCAGATCGGTCAGACCCTTTATCGTATGATCGTCGGCTATGGAGAGCTGGCCTTTTCCGGCTTTTCCCTCCAGACTGACATAACTATGCTCGGTGAGGATAAGTCCCAAGTATCCACCGGCAGATTTTTCTGCATAATACTCACAAAGCTGCGGTGTCACTTCTCCTTCCTCGGTTGCCTTGGCGGTTGCCATCGGGGGCATAACAAGACGGTTTTTTAGTTCGATGGTGCCGATTGCAATCGGCGTATTTAATAAACTCATAGCTGCACCTCATTTTCTTTTTTTGTTTTTCCTTGCTGAATAGCAGTATAGCATGATATACTCAAAAAAGAAAGAACACACTTTTTGGGTAGATACTATCAAAAAGGAAAGAATAAAAGGAGAAGCAAGGATGAAAAAACAAGAAGAGCTTATTTGTAAGGAAGTCAATGTCCGGCCATTTGCCTATGCGATTTCTTTGATTGACGGAAAATGGAAAATGCACATTTTATTTTGGCTGTGGAAAAAGGAAGTTCTGCGTTACAGTGAGCTAAAACGAGCATTGGGAAAGGTGACACACAAAATGCTCAGCAGCCAGTTAAAGGAGCTGGAGGCAGACGATATCCTGATCCGCAAGGAATATCCGCAGGTACCGCCTAAGGTGGAATACTGCTTGTCAGAAAAGGGGAAAAGCCTGATGCCGGTTTTAAGCGCCCTTTGCAAATGGGGACATACGCATATGCCGGAGGACTGGCAGATGTCATAACCATTTGCGGCTTGTCTGGGCTGTTACGGTTGATACCCAGAGTGATAGCTCCTCCTGGGAGTAAGCCACCCCTCTAAAATAATTTGCAAATAAAATTATATAAATCTATTGACAAATTATATAACTGGTGATAGAATGACAACAGAGTTGAGAAAGAAAGGCAGGTGAGGGCAGCTTGAAGAAAAGCGTATACAGTTTGGTGCTGATGGACGATGTGGTCGAGGCGATTGACCGGATGGCTTATGCGAGGAATACCAGCCGCTCCAATCTGATCAACCAGATTTTGGCCGAGCATGTGTCTTATGTGACGCCGCAGATGCGGATGCGGGATATTTTTTCCTGTTTGGAGCAAATACTATCGGAGGAATGTTATCAGATTCAAAGCCAGGCGTCCGAGTCGATGTTTTCTATCCGCAGCCCGATCCGTTACAAATACCGGCCAACGGTGCGCTACAGCATTGAATTGTACCAGAAGCCAGAGGAACTGGCCGGGGAGCTGCGGGTATCCGTGCGGAGCAGCAGCCAGAGCTTTTTAGAGGCAATCGGCATATTTTTCCGCTGGTGGATCCAGATGGAGGAGCAATATTTGCAGCAGATTTATCCAGAGGGTGTGCCGTGTGGTTATGAGGACGGAAAGTACCGTCGGGGCTTTTCCAGACTAGGAGAGGAAACCAGAGCGAGACAGGACAGGAGTGTTTCGTTAGGAGACGTTTGGCCAGGAGGTATCCAGCCAGAAGGGATTCGGCCAGAGGATATCCGATCAGGAGTTAGGCAGGCCGCCGAAGAGGAGAAAGCAAATCAGAATGAAAAAGTAGTTGGGATGGCCAATGCTATCGGCGGCTATATCAAGGTGCTGGATCGCTGTTTAAAAACCTACTTTGAACATCAGGGAGAACCGGATCTGGCGGAGGAAATCAGCGGGTACTACGAAAGCTATTTAGGCAGCGGACTCGATTTGATTTAATGAAGAGACAAAACTCAAAAAACAGCATTGGAACGGAAACGCCCTGGGAGAAATTTCCGACGCGACGCTTTGCGGCGAAAATTTTCTCCCCCCCTCATAGGGGCGTTGAAGTGGAGATGCGGAACTTTAAATAGGAGGTTTATAGATGAATACGAATAAAATGACGCAAAAAACAATAGAAGCCCTGCAGGCTGCCCAGACGATGGCAGCAGAGGCACAGAACAACAGCGTGGAGCAGGCGCATTTGCTCTATGCCTTGATCAGTCAGGAGGATGGCCTGATCGGGCAGCTTTTGACGAAGATGGAAATTTCCGTTCCGAATTTATTAGCGGAAACAAAGCATATCATTGACGGCTATCCAAAGGTCAGTGGCAGCCGTACCAGTATGAATGCGGTCTATATTTCGAGGGAGGCAGAGGAAGCCTTAAACGAGGCTGAAGCGCAGGCGAAGCAGATGAAGGACGAATATCTGTCAGTCGAGCATGTGATGATTGGACTGCTTTCCAAGGCGGAACGGCTGCTCCAGCAGCTATTTGATACCTTTCGTATTACGAAGGAGCGGTTTTTAGACGCTCTGCTGACGGTGCGTGGATCGGCGCGGGTGACAAATGAAAACCCAGAGGAGACCTACGATGTATTGACAAAATACGGGCAGGATCTGGTCGAACTGGCCAAAGCCAACAAGCTCGATCCGGTGATTGGCCGGGACGATGAAATCCGAAACGTGATCCGGATTTTATCCCGGAAAACGAAAAATAACCCGGTGCTGATCGGGGAACCAGGTGTCGGAAAAACAGCGATTGCGGAAGGGCTGGCGCTGCGGATTGTCAAGGGCGACGTGCCGGGAAGCTTAAAAGACCGAAAGATTTTCTCCCTTGATATGGGGGCGCTGGTTGCTGGGGCAAAGTACCGGGGCGAGTTTGAGGAACGGTTTAAGGCTGTGTTGCAGGAAATTAAAAAATCCGAGGGACAGATCATCCTTTTTATCGACGAGCTGCATACGATTGTCGGAGCCGGGAAAACAGACGGGGCGATGGACGCTGGAAACCTGCTAAAGCCGATGTTAGCCAGAGGCGAGCTGCACTGTATCGGGGCGACGACCTTAAACGAATACCGCCAGTACATCGAAAAGGACGCGGCGCTGGAGCGTCGGTTCCAGCCGGTCATCGTCGGGGAACCGGCCGTGGAGGATACGATTTCCATTCTGCGTGGCTTAAAGGAACGCTATGAGGTGTTCCACGGCGTAAAAATTCAGGATCAGGCTCTGATTGCTGCGGCTGTGCTGTCCAACCGTTATATTTCCGACCGGTTCCTACCGGATAAGGCCATTGACCTTGTCGATGAAGCCTGCGCCCTGATTCGGACGGAGATGGATTCGATGCCGACCGAGCTAGATGAGATTTCGCGCAAAATCATGCAGCATGAGATCGAAGAGGCAGCGTTAAAAAAGGAGAGCGACCGGCTTTCCGAGGAGCATTTAAAGGAAATCCAGAAGGAACTGGCCGATATGCGGGATCAGTTTGCCCAGATGAAGGCCAAATGGGAAAATGAGAAGCAGTCGATTACAAAGGTACAAGGGCTGCGGGAAGAGATCGAGCGCACCAGCGCAGAGATCGAGCGAGCCGAGCGGGAATACGATCTGGAAAAGGCCGCCGAGTTAAAGTACGGCACATTGCCGCAGCTGAAAAAACAACTGGAGGAGGAAGAACGGCAAGCAGAGGAAAACGGCGAGACAAGAGGCCACAATTCGCTGCTGCGTGACAAGGTGACAGAGGAAGAAATCGCCCGGATCATCTGCCGCTGGACGGGGATTCCGGTCTCGAAGCTGATGGAGGGCGAGCGGGACAAGCTGCTTGGTATGGAAGAAATCCTTCATCGCCGGGTAATCGGCCAGGATGAGGCAGTAGAAAAGGTAGCAGAGGCCATCCTGCGATCCCGTGCCGGAATCAAGGATCCAAGCAAGCCGATTGGCTCCTTCCTGTTTTTAGGGCCGACTGGTGTCGGAAAAACCGAGCTGGCCAAGGCGTTGGCGGAGGCTCTGTTTGATGATGAAAAAAGCATGGTACGAATCGACATGAGCGAATATATGGAGAAGTACAGCGTCAGCCGTCTGATCGGAGCGCCTCCAGGATATGTCGGCTACGAGGAGGGAGGTCAGCTGACAGAGGCCGTCCGTAGAAAACCATACGCCGTGATTCTCTTTGACGAGATTGAAAAGGCACATCCGGACGTCTTTAACGTATTGCTTCAGCTACTGGACGATGGACGGATTACCGATTCCCAGGGACGGACGGTGGACTTTAAAAATACGATTATCATTTTGACCTCAAACCTTGGTTCACCGTATATTTTAGAGGGAATCCAGCCGGACGGCTCGATTTCCGAGGAGGCCAGGAAGCAGGTAGACGCCCTGTTAAAGCAGAGCTTCCGTCCGGAGTTTTTAAACCGTCTGGATGAAATCGTATTCTATAAGCCATTGGCCAAGGACAATATCAAGGGAATTGTTGATTTGATGTTAAAGGAGCTGGCAGGCCGTCTGGCAGAGAAGCAGCTTTCTGTCGAAGTAACTGACCGGGCAAAGGATTATGTGATCGAAGAGGGCTTTGATCCGAACTATGGTGCAAGGCCGCTAAAGCGATTCCTTCAGTCCAGAGTAGAAACACTGATTGCCCGGAAGATGATCGCGGAGGATTTAGCGCCGGGAAGCCGCCTGGTGGTGGATTTTGATGGGACAAAGCTGGTTGTGTCGGTTCATTAGGAGCGGCCGGGTTGTAACGGGTGAAAACGGGATAAGAGAGTTGGGAAACGGTGTAGTCTGCGGGCTATGCCGTTTTCGTATGCACAGCCCGATGCAGAGGAAGTATGCCGTGATCTTGAAAAAATAGCAGATTTATGCTAAGATGGGGGCAAATAGAACGAGCCAGATTTTTCAAGGAACGTAAAGAAGGAATTATTTTGAAAAAGATAAGGGAAAGGGAGTTAAGAATGAGTACAAAAGGAAAGCGAGATTTCAGGCCGGAGTATCATATGACGCCAAAGCAAATGTGGATGAACGATCCAAATGGAATGTTTTACCGGGATGGCGAATGGCATTTGTGTTATCAATATTACCCGGAGGCTACGCATTGGGGGCCGATGCACTGGGGACATGCTGTTTCCAGAGATTTGGTAAACTGGGAGCAGTTTCCAATAGCGTTAAAACCAGATGAATGCGGAATGATTTTTTCTGGGAGTGCCGTCGTGGATACGGAAAACCGTTCTGGTCTGGGTGAGGAAGGAAAGGCTCCGGTCATTGCGATGTATACGAGCCATGGAGAATGGGAGCAGCAAAGCATCGCCTATAGCCTGGATGGAATTCAGTTTGAAGCCTATGCCGGAAATCCGGTGATTCCCAATCAGGAAAAACGGGATTTTCGCGATCCGAAGCTGTTTTGGAATGAGGCGAAGGGTTGCTTTGGCGTGGTGCTGGCTGCGGGTGATCATGTGGAATTTTATGCTTCCAGGAACCTGCGGGACTGGGAAAAAACCGGAGGGTTTATCGCCGCAGGCGAATGGTGTCAGGATGCCGTATGGGAATGTCCGGATTTATTTCCGTTGGACGGCAAATGGGTATTGCTGGTCAGTACCGGGGCGATACCGGGGAAAAAGGGCTCCTGTACCTGGTATTTTGTCGGAGAATTTGACGGAGAACGGTTTATCACAGAAATGGAGGAGCCGAAAAGGCTGGATTTTGGCTATGATGATTATGCAGGAGTCACCTGGTCAGGCAGCCAGGAAAGGGTGTTTATCGGCTGGGCCTCCAACTGGCTCTATGCCGACAAGCTTCCGACCGGAGAATTTTGCGGGCAGATGACCTTTGCCAGACGGCTTTGCTTGCGGCAGGAGAAAAATAGCAGGAGTCCGGGGCAGCAGGAAGGAAAGCAATGGACGCTACAGCAGCAGCCTTGTATTGCAAAAAAGGCAATGCCTCATCTGCAGGAACTTGGATTGAAGGATGGCAAACAGGTCAAGGCCATTACCTCCGAGGTGTTCCATATATCGCTTGCAGGAGTCCGGGCAGGAGAGGGAGTTTGGCTGAAAAATGCGCTGGGGCAGGTGTTGGAAATCGGAGTCAACGGGCAGGGCTGTGTCTATGTAGATCGAAGAAGAGTGCTGCCAGGCTGGAGAGAGAGCAGCGCTGCCTTAAAGACAGAGCCGTTTGATCCGATCTTTGCTTCGGAAGCGTTTGGGATGGCAGCGGAACAGCAGAATCAGTCAGGAGAGTCCGAAAAGGAACAGGACAAACAGGGCGGGAAGATACCAGAGATGCTACAGGAAAGGACTGGGGAAACGCTGCAGGAGGCAGGAAGAGATCTGGAAATTTACTGGGATCATTCGGTTTTGGAGGTTTATGCAGACGGAGGCAGTACGGTTCTGACGATGTTAGCGTATCCAGACGAGCCGTTTTCGGAACTGAGTTATCGGGGAAGGACCCCAAAACAACTGCCAACGGGAGAAGCTTTGGCGATAGAAGAAACGGAAAACCGTGTAAAATTAGTGATCTTTGATATGGACGGCCTGATGTTTGATACGGAAAATCTGTTTTTCCGGTATTACCAGGAGGAAGCCGGGAAGCTGGGTTATGAGCTGACAAGGGACTTTTATTTAAAAACAGTAGGAGCGAATGCTGCATCGGTGAAACGGATCACGAGGGAATTGCTGGGCGAGGATTTTCCACGGGAGGAAGCGTCAAGGCGGGCGCACGGACGGATCGGCGAGCTGCTGCAGACACAGCAAATTCCGGTAAAAAAAGGCTTATACCGTTTACTGGAATATTTGAAGAAGCAGGGGATTTTGTGCGCGGTTGCCTCCTCCTCCGCAGAGGAAACGATACGAAAATATTTAAAAAGCGCCGGGATAGAGGGCTTTTTTGCCTGTCTGGTCAATGGAAATGAAGTGGAGCGTTCTAAGCCGGAGCCGGATATTTTCTTAAAGGCATGTGAGTTTTGCGGTGTGAAGCCGGAAGAGGCGCTTGTACTGGAGGATTCGCAGAACGGGATTCTGGCCGGATGGCGTGCCGGGATTCCGGTCGTCTGCGTGCCGGATATGAAGGTGCCGGAGTCGGATTATGCAGCGAAAACGAGCCTGATTTGCCAGGATTTGGACGAGGTGCTGTCGCTTTGCCAGGAGCGGGGGTATCTATAACAATAGAAATGTGTATCCTATCCCTTAGAAAAGTAGAGACATTTCTGTAGCAAATGATAAAAATATAGTTTATTATAGCTTCCTTGATGGCGATAAAGTACCAAAAGGTGCAAGGCACAGAACGTGTCTACATGGTTTTTGTAACGCACAGTAAAAACGGTACAAGGAATGTCATAAGGAAAATGTATGGCGTTCCCTGTCAGAAAACAGGCGTGTCAGGAGTATCAGACCGATCAGGTGTGCTGGGCGGATCGGAGGCACAGGCCGGAGGGGGATCTGGTTTGCGTATCCTGGATTTAGGGTGCGGCACGGGAATTACGAGTTTGTTTTTGGCAAAGGAGACAGGGGCTCGGGTTTTTGCGGTGGATTTAGGGTGCAGCGCGACGGATAACCAGAAAAAGATGGAAGCCCGGGGAGTGGGGGATCAGGAGGCGTTTGGAAAAGGGCTGGAACAATATTTGAATTTTGTGGGGATTGCGGTGAAAAAAAATTCCGATTGACAACGTCTCCAGAATGTGGTATATTGCATTCAGTTAAAGGGGAGTAGTAGCCCTGCATGGTCAACAATCTCTGACGAAAGTCATGGCTGTGCAGCTTTCAGGCAATGGAATGAAAGTACGAGACTTTTAACATACTATCTATATCGGTAGTGTGTTAAAGGTCTTTTTTGTTATATGGAAAATTTTCTGTATAACGAAATAGAATCGTTCATCTGCTTGGGAGGCCCTCCTAGTAGCAAAATTCAAAAGGGCTGTGGTTGTTTGCTTCCAAAGAAAACTAGCAAGAAAATAATATCCACAAGGAGGATGAGTATGGAATTTTTACTGGATGGAATCCTGGCTGTCACCTGGCAGCAGTGTGTGATGTATGTCGTCGGAATTTTACTGATTTATCTGGCGATCAGGAAGGAGTATGAGCCGTCGCTACTTTTGCCGATGGGCTTCGGTGCGATTTTGGTCAACCTTCCCTTTTCCGGGGCGATCAACCAGACACTTTCTGGGATCGGAGAGGTAAACGGTATCGTGGAATGGTTGTTTGAGGTTGGAATAGAAGCCTCGGAGGCAATGCCGATTTTGCTGTTTGTAGGAATCGGAGCCATGATCGATTTTGGGCCGCTGCTTTCCCAGCCGAAGATGTTTTTCTTTGGCGCAGCCGCTCAGTTTGGTATCTTTTTTACGATTCTGGCGGCATTGTTGCTCGGCTTTGATTTGCGGGATGCGGCTTCGATTGGGATTATCGGGGCAGCGGACGGCCCGACCTCGATTCTGGTATCGCAGATTCTAAATTCCCGCTATATCGGGCCGATTGCCGTAGCAGCCTATTCCTATATGGCGCTCGTGCCGATTGTGCAGCCTGCGGCGATTAAGCTGGTGACGACCAAAAAGGAGCGGCGTATTCATATGACGTATAACCCGGCGAATGTTTCTAAAGGCTTGCGAATTGCCTTTCCGGTGCTGGTGACGCTTATCGTCGGGATGGTGGCGCCGACCTCGGTATCCCTCGTAGGCTTTCTGATGTTTGGAAATCTTCTGCGGGAGTGCGGCGTATTAAACAGCCTCTCGGACGCAGCGCAAAGCACGCTCGCCAATCTGATCACCTTATTTTTAGGGCTGACGATTTCCTTTAGTATGCGCGCTGAGGCATTTGTCAATGCTCAGACGATTATGATTATGGGACTGGGGCTTTTGGCCTTTGTATTTGATACGGTAGCAGGTGTAATGTTTGCCAAGCTGTTAAATCTGTTTAGCAAAAATAAGGTTAATCCGATGATTGGAGCCGCCGGGATATCTGCCTTTCCGATGTCAGCCAGAGTGGTACAGAAGCTGGCCTACAAGGAGGAGCCAGGAAACGCGATCTTAATGCACGCAGTCGGTGCGAACGTCTCCGGGCAGATTGCCTCGGTCGTCGCAGGCGGGTTGGTGATTGAACTGGTGACACGGCTTTTATAAACTGTGATTTTTGTAAATTTTTCCCTTAGAGGGGCGAATCCGAGCAGAACTCGGCTCGGAGAAAAGAGACGGAACTAAGCCGAACTTTGTTCGGCTCAAATAGGAGGATGAATATGTATTTATTGCAGTTGGAGAACCTGGCGGTGGGCTGGGAGATTATGTGGCGTGGCATGGCAGGGATTTTTGCGGCGATTGCTGTGATTGTAGTGGTGGTGTGGCTGTTCACGGTGATCGGGAATCGGCTGGAGCAGGCGAAACAGGGCAACCAGGACAGGCAGAACGGCCAGGATGGCCAGAATAGCTAAAAGAACTAAAATAATTAGGAGGGTCCCGTCAGTTAAAAGAGTTGGCCTGACCAGAAGGAGGAAAGCGGCCAGGAAAAAATAGGTTTGAAACAACATAGAACCGGTAAGACGGGCAGAGGGAGAAAGTCTCTCTGCCCGTCTTTGCTGTCTGCGGATTGTTTTTGCTAACAGACGGCAGTTTCAGCTTAGGCAGCAGCGGCTTCGGACTCTGCCTTGGCGGTGGGAGCTTTAGCTGAGGGAGATTCGATCCAGAGTTGTTTTGCCTGCCGTTCCCAGCGAAAACTTAAAAGGGCGCCTGTTATCAGGGAGCAAAGGAGGGTGACGTTGGCGGAAAATACGATACCGTACAAGCCGAACAGGCGGCTCATTATCAGCAGGATAGGCAGATAAAACAGTCCTTTATCCAGGATAGCGACAAAGGTAGCATAGGAGGCCTTTCCGGTGGATTGCAGGAAGGTTTGACAAAGCTGGTAGAGTCCGTAGATTGGCCCGCTTAACAGAGAGGAAAAGACCATCACCTGTCCATAGGAAATCACTTCTTCATTGTGAATAAAAGCGGCAATAATAGGGTTGCGGAAGAGAAAGCAAAGGATAGTTAAGAGAGAGCCGACCAGGACAGTAAACAGCCCAGTGTTTCGGATCAGACTGCCGACGCGCTTCCAGTCGTTCCGGCCAAAGTTATAGGAAATGGCAGGCTGCAGTCCCATACAGATGCCCATTGCCAGCATGGAAAGTAACATTCCGATTTTCCCGGAAACGCCGATGGCAGCAAGGGCGGCCGAGCCGTAGCCCATCACCAGACGGTTAGAAACCATGGAGGAGCAGCTCATCAGGATAGTGCTGCAGGCTAACGGAAGCCCTAATGTAACGACTGGGACAAGAATTTCCTTTCGTAAGGAAAAGTCACGCAGCCGCAGGGAAAAGGCAGGCTGTTTTTTCAGGATATAGGAAATCAGGTAAAGGGTGCTGACCGCATTGCCAAGGACGGTGGCCAGAGCAGCGCCGGTGACGTCCCAGGAGAAGCCAAGGATAAAAAGTGCGTCTAACACGATGTTGGTGATGGTGCCGAGGCCATTGGCAATCATAGATTCCGCTGCAGCACCGTCCGCCCGGATGATATTGGCAAAGATGTTGTTAAATAAAATGACCGGAGCGCCCAGAGCGATGATACGAAGATAGCTGCATGTATAAGAAAGGGTTCCGCTGTCAGCACCAAGCGCCAGAGAAAGCGGCTCGGCCAGGAAGAATACAAAAACAGAAAACAGGATACCGATAGCCAGGGAGCCGTAGCAGCAAAGGCTGGTATAGGAACGGATACGGGAATATTCCTTTTTACCAAGTGCCATGGAAACAGCCGTGCAGCCGCCGCTGCCAAAGAGCGTTCCCATTCCAGAAAGAATGGAAAACAACGGCCCACAGAGGGAAATAGCGGCGATTTTTTCCGGTTGTCCGGTCTGTCCGATGAAAAAGGTGTCCGCCATGTTGTAGACGACCATGACTAACATAATAACAATGGTCGGCAGGCAGAGATGTAACAAAAGCTTAGGAAAGGATGCCTGTTCTAATATGCTTTGATTTCGTTTCATAAGAAAAACCTCCTTGAAAAAATATTATTTCTGCACTTGTAGTTTTAATATGATTCCAGTATAATAGTGGAAGAGCGAAAAAGCAACCGACAATGTATCGACATGTGTTGAAATAATAAAACTAGAAAGGGGAACGCATGAATACCAAAGGAAACCAACGTTATCAGGATACAAGAAAAAAGATTGAAACAGTATTCCAAGAATTGCTGCAGGAAAAAAGGCTGCAGGAGATTACGGTCAGTGAAATCTGCCGTCTGGCGGGCATCCACCGGACGACCTTTTACGGGCATTTTTTGGATACGTATGATTGTATGGAAAAGCTGATCGGGGAAATGTATACGGAGATGATGGAGCATTTTGTCGGAGAGAAGGAGGCAAGGCTGGAGGAGGGCTTTTTATGGCTGTTTGAGTTTGTCAGGGAGCATAGAAGTTTGTTTTTAGGATTTATAGAAATCAGCTATGAGAATCCGAACTATCAGGGGCTTCCTACGTTGCTCGAGCAGCATAAGGAGGAGATGGTAAAGCAGATGGACTATATGTCCGAAGAGGAGCTTTTGTACCATCAGGAGTTTTTCAGCGCAGGACTGCTGGCAATGATACGGCGCTGGCTGTTACGTGGCTGCGTAGAAAGCCCAGAGGACATGTGCCGGATTCTGGAACGGGAATATGCACCAAGAGGAGGGAAGGAAGATGCTCAGGAAAGCAGGTGAAGCGGTAGCTGAAAAGAAAGAAACAAGAGGAACGGCGAAACAGGAAAAACAGGAGTTGCTGGAGGCTCTGTCAGTGGCAGCAGGGCTTTCTTTTTTTCTGTTGGGACAGAACGGAAGGGTATTAGAGGAAAGGCGGCAAAGTGGAGAGCCTGGTATAACAGAAAAACCTGGGTACTTTTCCAGACTTTTAGAGAACTGTCAGGAGGCAGCAGCGATTGTGACAGATAACGAGGTATGCAGATTGGCCTATGCGGTTCTTTCTCTGGAAAAAGCAGGAGTACGGGCAGTATTTGGACCATGTGTATTAGGGACGCTTTCTTCCTCTGAGCGGCATGTGCTTTGCGCACAGTATCAAGTATCTCCAGAAGCATTATGGATACCACAAAGAAGCTATGTAGAACTGGCAAATCTTCTGGAGGTAGGCGTCTATGTGTTACATGGACAAAGGATGGATATCCGTCAGATGTTTCATACGGCCGTCCCGGAGGAGGCACAGGCAGATATCCGCAAGGCAGAAATATGTTACCATTGGGAACAGACAGAGGAGGGCTGGGAGCATTTGCCTTTCAAGGAGGAGCAAAGAGTTTTTCAAGTGGTCAGCGAGGGGAATACAGAAGCACTAAGGGGAATGGATATCCAGCTTTTAGAGGGAGTTGGCAGGATGGCTCGCGGCAGATGGAAGCAAATAGAATATATGGTAGTCAGTTCGGTTACGCTTGCGACCAGAGCGGCGATAAGCGGAGGAGTTCCGCCGGCGACGGCATACAACCTGAGCGATCTGTATTTGCAACGGTTGGAGGCCTGCAGGGAGCCGGGGGAAATGCTTCGTATTCATTCGGAGATGATGCGTCAGTTTACGAAACGGGTAAAGGAGCTACAGGAGACCAGAGGGAAAAAGGGAGGCTATGTAGAAGCCTGTAAAACGATTTTGCAGGAGCATATTCAGAAACCGGTTACGATGGCGGAGGTGGCGAGGCAGCTTAGCCTAAATCCCTGTTATTTAAGCCGGATTTTTAAGAAAGCAGAGGGGAAGGGGATGAGGGAATATTTGGAGGAGGAGCGATTGAAAAGAGCGGCAGAGTTGCTCGGGGCATCCGATGCTTCGTATGCGCAAATTGCGGATTCGCTTTGTTATGCGTCACAAAGCCGCTTTGGCGAACGGTTTAAACGGCAGTATGGGAAGACACCGGCACAATATAGGAGAGATGTTCGTTTCTAAAAGTCAAAAACCGTACATTCAAATCAAAAACAGTATAGAAAACCGTCCCGTCCCGTATATCATAAACAGAAAAAATACAACAGCGAAGGAGACTCGCTCTCTTTCGCGGAAGGGCGGATGATAGCAATGAAAAACGTAGAAGCGTGGTTAGAGGAATTAACGATAGAGGAGAAGGCAAGCTTATGTTCCGGGGCAGATTTTTGGCATACCAAAGAGGTGAAACGTCTGGGAATCCCGCGTATTATGATGTGCGACGGGCCGAGCGGCCTGCGGAAGCAAAAGGGAGAGGGAGAGATTCATGGAATCGGGGAAAGTATACCCTCGGTTTGCTTTCCAAGTGCGGCAGCGATGGCTTCTTCCTTTGATCGGGAACTGCTAGAACGGCAGGGAGAGCTGTTAGGAGAACTTTGCCGGGTCGAGCAGGTAGGAATGCTGCTAGGACCAGGTATCAATATCAAAAGAAGTCCGGTATGCGGAAGGAATTTTGAATATTATAGCGAGGATCCGTTTTTGGCAGGAGAATTGGCAGTCGGCTATATAAAGGGCTTACAGAAAAAAGAGGTGGCAGCCTGCGTCAAGCATTTTGCCTGCAACAATCAGGAAACAAACTGAATGAGTGGGATGTCCTATGTGGAGGAGCGTACCTTATATGAAATTTATCTTCCAGCCTTTGAAGCAGCCGTCAAGCAGGGCAAGGTCTGGGGGCTGCTGACACATATTTTAAGAGAGCAATGGGAGTATGACGGCTGTGTTGTGACAGACTGGGGAGCCGTCAAGGATCGGGTAAAGGGACTGTTAGCCGGGCAGAACCTGGAAATGCCGGGCGGAAGCGGCGCACAGGATCAGAAGCTTGTCCGTGCCGTAGAGAATGGAACTATTTCCAAGGAAGAGTTAGACCGTTCGGTAAAGGAGGTACTCCGGCTGGTTTACCGAACTGCAGCCTCTGAGAAAGGGCAGGAGAGGGAATACGCAACAGAACCATCCGAGACATTAGAAAAAATCCATACAGAAGCAGTGCGTTTTGCCGAGGAAAGTGCGGTGCTGCTGAAAAATGAAGCCAATCTCCTTCCGTTAAAAAAAGAAGGAACCGTTGCCTTTATCGGAGAATTTGCCGTGAGTCCAAGGTATCAGGGAAACGGAAGCAGCCATGTCAATGCCTATCGGGTAGATTCTGCCTGTGAAGCTGCAAAGGAGTATGGCAGGAATGTAGCTTATGCAAGAGGCTATGACAAAAGAACCGACCACGAGGAAAAACAGCTTTTCGAGGAGGCAGTAAACCTGGCCAAACAGGTAGAAACTGCAGTATTGTTTGTCGGACTGCCGGATTTTTATGAGACAGAGGGGGAGGATCGGCAGCATATGAGAATGCCGGAAAACCAGGTGCGGCTTATTGAGGAAGTCAGCCGGGTACAGCCGAATACCGTTATTATGATAAAAAAAAGCAGGAGGTTCGTTTTCCGTTTGGATATGGTCTTTCTTATACACAGTTTGCATATCGCGATCTAACTTTGGAAAAAAACCGGATAAACGATACAGAATCCCTTCGCCTTCATTTTCGGGTAAAAAACATCGGGACAAGAAAGGGAAAGGAAATCATACAGCTTTACGTCTGCAAGGCAGACAGTGCAGTACGGCGGCCGGAACGGGAGTTGCGGGAGTTTTCTAAAGTAGAGTTAGAGCCAGGAGAAGAAAGGCAGTTAAATCTGACACTAAGCAGCCGGGCATTTTCCTATTATGAAAGCAAAATTCATGACTGGTATGTAGAAGAAGGAGCCTATACGATAGAAATAGCCGTATCTTCCAGAGAGATTCGGCTTTCGGAGGAGGTATGGGTAGAAAGCACCAGAGAGCTGCCGTTTACCTATACCCGCTATTCTACTATCGGAGATCTGAACCGCAGCCAGAAGGGAAGAGAGCTGGTCGGCCGTCTGCTAAGCAGGAACGACAGCGCCAATGACGTCAGGCATTTGGGAGAAGGCTCAGAAAAGCGGACACAGGAAACTGCCCTGGCAATGCCCTTAAACAGCCTGGTGACGTTTGGCAGGCTGACGGAGGAGCAGTTGGATGAACTGATTATGGATTTAAACAAAATGGAATAAAAGAAATCGTAAGGAACATTTTTGCTTTTATAAAAGCCACCGTTTTTGTCGGTGGCTTTTTTTGTGTCACTTTTTGTTATTTTTTTGTTTTTTCTATTTCGTAGAATACGTAGTTCTGCGAAACATTATACAATAGTTTTGTCCGGAAATCAAGTATGGAAAAAGAAAAAACTATCAAAAAAGGCAAAGCGGCGCGGCAGATAGGAGCTTAGCGAGCATGTCTGTTCGGCCGAGGAAGGAGAAAAAATGAAATTTTCAAATGTATTGTATGGTTGGATGGAGGAACAGGAGACAATTCTATCAAAAGCAACCGTCTGTAAATATGGGCAGATGATTCGGAACTATCTAATTCCATTTTTTGCAGAGTTGTCTTGTGAGGAACTATCAGAACAGCATATCCGGGAATTCCATGCTTCCTTACCGAAAAAAGAGGATGGAAGCCCAAAGCTTTCTGCCGGAAGCAGCCGGATTATTTTTATGATTTTAAATAATGCCCTGGAATATGGTTATCAAAAACGCTATTTATCTAATTATTATCATATGAAACCACGCTTGCCGAGGGAAAAATCCGTTGCACAGGTACTTTCCTGGCAACATCAGAAGCAGCTAGAGGAATATATTTCAAAACAAATGGATCGTTATTCTATGGCCGTGCTGCTGGCGTTGTATTCCGGGATTCGGATTGGAGAACTTTGCGCTTTAAAATGGAGTGACTTTAATTTTGAACAAGGTTCTTTATTTATTTCCAAATCCGTTCAGCGATTAAAAGTGACAACGGCCTCTGAGCTTGCTATGGATATCTGCGCTCGTACGGAACTGTTGATTTCAGAACCGAAAAGCCGCAGCTCTTGCCGGGTGATACCGCTTCCGTCCTTTTTATTAGAACTTTTTTCTTCTTATTACAAAGAAGAAAAGAGGGAGTATTTTATTTTTTCTGATTCCGCAGAAAAACCATTGGAGCCTCGGACACTTCAATATGCGTATAAACGAATGTTAGAAAGCCTACAAATTCCGTACAGCAACTTTCATTGTCTGCGTCATACCTTTGCCACTCGCTGTATCAACCTGGGATGGGATATGAAAACATTAAGTGAAGTATTAGGACATGCAGAAATCAAGGTGACAATGGAATATTATTTTCACTCCAGCTTTGAATATAAAAAAGAACAGATGAATAAGCTGGTACGTCTCTTCTGACCTGCTATTTCGCAGAACTACGTATTCTACGAAATGCCAGGTTTTTATTTTAGTATTTCCCATAGAAGAAGCTTACATACCATTCTACGCCTGTCCTGTCTGTATGGATAGGCCAAGAAATAGCAAAAAGTCTTTCTTTCTGGTATTTCCTAGGAAAACTATTTAAGTGAAAAAAGAGAGGAAGAAGGAAAAAAGATGGAAGAGCGACTGCTGATTGTAGGCGAGGATAGAGAGGCCAATGCGATAAAAGAAATAATCGAGGCGATACAAAACACCATGTCCCTAGAACAGAGGCAGACGGTTGCAGTGTCTATCTGTGCAGTTCAGGCAGAACCCCAAACGGGTGCAAGAGAAAAAGCAGAAGCAGAACAAAGACAGCAGGAGCAATGGGAACAGCTTGCAATCAGATATCCCTTTGCAGCGGTGGCCTTGCCGGAGGCAAAACAGCGCTTAAACGTGATAGCAAGACTGGAGGCCTGCTGCTATACCATCATCACTCTGCTGCATCCGGAGAGTGCAGTTTCTCCTGCTGCTAGCTTGGGTAAAGGCTGTATTGTATATCCAATGGCGGTTATAGAGGCCGGAGCAACCTTAGGAACGGCAGTGTGGGTAAAGGCCGGAGCGATAGTAGAGAGAGATTGCCTGATTGGAGATGCTTGTCTGTTAGAGAGTGGTTCTATTGTAAGATCCGGAAGCATTGTACCACCTGGTATAACGATCCGAAGCGGAGAAGTGTTTTGTCGGGATGCGGCAGAGGTTTTTTGGGAACTGCAGCAAACTTGGGATAAGGATTCCTTTGAGGTGGAAATGTAATGTATGAGTGCTATTTCAAACGAGCCATAGATGTCGTGCTGTCAGTGCTTGCCCTGTTGCTTGGAGCGGTTCCAATGCTGTTGATTGCGCTGGCAGTCAAGGGAAGCAGCAGAGGACCAGTGTTATTTTCTCAGAAACGAGTAGGAATACACAAGACCTATTTTCAGATATGGAAATTTCGAACCATGTATACCGGGACTCCGGCCAATATACCGACACACCAGCTTTTAGGAGCCGAACGTTATCTGACACCAATCGGAAGGGTGCTAAGAAAAACCAGTCTGGACGAGCTTCCGCAGCTATTTAATATCCTAAAGGGAGATATGAGTATCGTTGGGCCTCGTCCGGCTCTTTGGAATCAATATGATTTACTGGCAGAACGAGAAAAATACGGAGCGAATGATATCAAACCAGGGCTGACCGGCTGGGCGCAGGTACATGGCCGGGATGAGTTAGAAATATCAAAGAAAGCAAGACTGGACGGGGTATATGCCAGGCAGCAGAAAAAAGGAGGATTTAAGGCGTTTTTCCTGGATTGTTTTTGCATTGCCCTGACGGTTCAGGCAGTCTGGCGGCGGGATGGGATTGTAGAGGGGAGCAGAGAAATCAAAAAGGGAACTATAGAACAAATTCAAAAAGAAAAAACAGATGCGTATAAGGTCTTGATTGCCGGGGCAGGAAGCTATATTGGGATGGCATTGGAGCGGACGCTTCAAAAGAAACCAGAGCAATATGAGATAATGGTTCTGGATATGAAAAAAGAGGCATGGAGAGAGCATTCCTTAGAAGGCTATGATTCGATTGTATTTGTGGCAGGTCTGGCACACAGGCGGGAAAAAAAGAGAGAGTTGGCCTATTACCGCAGTGTAAATACGCTTCTGCCGGTTGAATTGGCGAAACGGGCGAAGCAGGCAGGGGTGAGGCAGTTTCTGTTTTTAAGCAGTATGAGCGTATACGGAAAGCAAAGAGGGAGAATCACCAGAAAGGATATTCCAAAGCCAAACAGCTATTATGGCCAGACAAAATGGGAAGCAGAGCAGAAATTACGCAAATTAGAAGAGGAGCAGAAGGAGTATGGAACCCCCTTTCATGTGGCTGTCCTGCGTCCGCCTATGGTATACGGAAAGGGCTGCAAAGGGAACTATCCCCGTCTTAGAAAGCTGGCGTTAAAAACTCCTCTTTTTCCGGCTTATCCAAATTACCGCAGTATGATTTATATTGGAAATCTGACGGCTGTATTAGAGCAAATCATCCGAACAGGTGAGGGCGGCTTGTATTTTCCGCAAAACAAAGAGTATGTTTCTACCAGGCAGATGGTAGAGGAAATTGCTGCCTGTCATCAAAAAAGGATTCTTTTCAGCCGTTGGTTCCATCCGTTCCTCCGGTTGTTGGAGCAAAGAGTCTCGCTGGTACAGAAGGTCTTTGGAGACCTGGTGTATGCGCAGGAAATGAACGTAGATGATTCATGGCTGCCTTATCAGGACTTTGCGGAGACAATTCAGCTCACCGAACATAACCATTCAAGACTTATTTGAACGGTAATGAAAAATAAAAGGAAAACGGAAATAGAATCTAAGAAGAGGCAGAAACATAAACAGAAAGCAAGAAAGGGGAGTGTACCGTGAAACGAAAGGTGCTGATTGTAGCAACAGTAGTAAAGCAGCATATTTTGACGTTTCATCTTCCGGTATTGGAGTGGTTCCAAGAGCAAGGATGGGAAACGCATGTGGCAGCAGCCAATGATTTTGACAGACAAGAGGAATGCGTGATTCCGTTTTGTGATGTCTATCATCCGATTTCCTTTTCCAGAACACCCTTTCATATGGACAATCTTCGGGCTTACCAGCAGCTAAAACAATTATTGCAACGAGAACACTTCACACTGGTACATACCAATACTCCATCCGCTTCGGTTTTATTACGTCTGACCTGCCGAAAGGAACGAAAAAACGGGACAAGAGTTATTTATACGGCGCATGGGTTCCATTTTTATAAAGGAGCAAGCTGGAGGGAGATACCCTGGAAAAATTGGTTGCTTTATTATCCGGTGGAAAAATTCTGCGCACACTTCACGGATGTATTGATTACCATCAACCGGGAGGATTATCATCTGGCGAAGGAGCATTTACCGACGAAGCGTGTAGAATATGTGCCGGGCGTGGGTGTTGATGTGAACGGGATAGCAGCGAGAGCGGATCGGGTTTGCCGGGAGGAAAAGCGGAAGGAGCTTGGGATACCGGTGGATGCGGTAGTGATGGTTTCGGTGGGGGAGCTGTCGGAACGGAAAAATCATAAGATGGTTTTAGAGGCTTGGAAAAAGCTGGAGTTAGAGAATAAATATACAAAAAAAGCGAGCAAAACCTCAGGGAAAGAAAAGGAACTATGGTATCTGATTTGCGGACAGGGAGCATTAGCAAAGGAATTGCTTCAAAAGGCAAAGGAGCTGGGGGTAGCCGAACGTTTTCATTTGTTAGGGTATCGAAGCGACGTGATAGAGGTGCTGGCCGTCTCGGATCTGTTTGTATTTCCATCGAAACAGGAGGGGCTGCCGGTAGCCTTGATGGAAGCAATGGCAGTTGGTTTGCCGTGTGTGGCGTCAAATATCAGAGGAAATAGAGAGTTGGTATCCGAAGAACGAGGAGGACTGTTTCCTTTGGATAGGCTGGAGGAACTGGCAGGAAAGCTGGAACAGGTGATAAGCTGGATCAGGCAGGACAGAGAAAAGAAGGGGACAAAAAGGGAAAGGATAAAAAGCGAAAGCAGAAAGAAATTACAAAAGTATTCTCTTAGGGTCGTGAGAAAAAGAATGGAAGAAATTTATCTGGATGTGCAGCAAAATGGAAGATAAAAAGAAAAAATTCAGCGTGATTGTTCCGGTTTATAATGTAGAGCAGTATTTAAGGCGTTGTGTGGAGAGTATTTTAGGACAAAGCTTTACCGATTTTGAAATGATTTTAGTGGATGATGGTTCGACGGATGCCTCTGGAAAGATTTGCGACGCTTATTACGAGGAGGATATGCGCCGCTCTGCAGAAAGCAGAAGAATAGTAGTTCTCCATAAAGAAAACGGCGGACTTTCCGAAGCCAGAAATAGCGGAATCCGAATCGCAAGGGGAGAATATTTACTCTTTGTAGACAGTGATGATTTTTGGGAGGATTGCGGATTTTTAGGAAGAATTTTTGATGCTTTAAAAGAAGAACCCGATTTTTTACTTTTTTCTTTTAAACGATGCAATGAAAAAGAAACAAAATTTTGGACCTGTTATCCAGCCTTAAAGGAAAAACTTCTTAACCGTTTGGAGTACGGAAAGGCACAGAATTATCTCATGAAGCAGGATGTCTATTTGGTTTCGGCCTGCTGCAAAGCAGTAAAGACAGAGTTTTTAGTGGAAAAGGATTTGTATTTTGAAAAAGGGCTGCTGAGTGAGGATATCGACTGGTACATCCGCCTCGTTTTAGCTGCAAAACGAATGGTCTATTCCAAGGAAAACGGATATGTATACCGGGTTAGAGAAGGGTCTATTACAACAGATCCAGGAGTCAAAAACAGGATAGATTTGTATCGGATTATTGCAAAGTGGGCGGATTATTTTAAAGATGGAATGTTTTACGAGAAAAGAAACAGGAGGAAGCTAAAAGAAGAAAAACAGGATTGGAAAAAAAGAAGGCGAGAGAATGGAAGAGTAAGAAAAGCGATGTTAGCATTATTGGCATATGAGTATTTTATTTTGCTTGGATATTGCGACGGACATAAGAGTCCAGGAGAAAAGGAATGGAAGAAATATTCCTGGTTGATTCGGTATGGAAGCAGCAGGAAAATCAGGCTGTGCAGATGGGCATATTGGTTGCTGGGGAGAAAAAGGGCAGGGAAATTGTATGGATATGTGGTAAGAAAAAGGCAGGGAAAGTAGCATGATACCGAAGGTGATTCATTACTGCTGGTTTGGCGGGAATCCGATACCAGAAAGGGACAGAAGCTATATAGAGGGCTGGAAGAAAAAATGTCCGGACTATGAGATAGTGGAATGGAACGAAGGGAATTATGATGTTTCTAAAAATAAATATATGGAACAGGCATACGAAGAAAAAAAGTGGGGATTTGTATCGGATTATGCAAGACTGGATATTGTGTATCAATATGGAGGAATTTATTTCGATACGGATGTAGAACTGTTAAAGCCGCTTGATGATTTATTAGAACTGGAAATGTTTTGTGGGTTTGAGAGTAGGGATTATGTAGCATTTGGATTGGGGTTTGGAGCGGAGCAAGGAAATCCTATCATAAAAACGGTACAAGATATCTATGAAACATTAGTCTTCAGGGATAAGACTGGGTTATTAAATCAAACTGCTTGCCCTATCTATCAGACAAGGGCTCTGATGGAGCATGGCTTGATCTGCAATAATCACTATCAGAAATTATCAAAAGGCACGGTTTTTCCGACGGAATATTTTGCACCAATAGACGTAGATACAGGGATTTTGACAGTGACCGAGCATACCTACAGCATCCATCATTATAATATGTCTTGGTTTAGTAAAGGGCAGAAAAAGCTTTATGAAAAACGAAAACAATTAAATTTGAGATATGGGAAAAGATTGGCGGGTTATTTTATAATGCCGTATCGTTTCGTATATAAGATAGAGGATATAGGGGTTAGAGATACGATTATGTTGATGAAAAAAAGGATATTGAAGAAATGCTAACAATTATTACACCAACCTATAATAGAGGATATTGCATCAAAAACTTGTATGATTCTTTATTAGATCAAACAAAAAAGGATTTTGAGTGGATTATCATAGATGATGGTTCGGTAGATGATACCATTGAAATAGTTAGAAAATGGATAAGGGAATGTGATGTATTTCCTATTTCTTATTATAAACAGGAAAATGGAGGGAAGCATAGAGCATTAAATAAAGGAATACAGACGGCACAAGGGAATTATTGCCTTATTGTGGATAGTGATGACAGATTACTGCCAGAGGCGATTCAAAAGATCCAAAAATGGATAAATGAAATTGACAAGGATAAAAGCTTCGCAGGCGTGTCCGGGAATAGGGGAAGCGATGATAAAAACATCATTGGAGAATTTCCAAATAATGTGAAGTTTATAGATGCTAAAAATACAGAAAGAAGTAAAAAGCGATTAAGAGGAGATAAGGCAGAGGTATATCGGACAGAGCTATTGAGAAAATATCCATTTCCGGAATTTGAAGGAGAGAAGTTTTTACCAGAACAGGCTGTTTGGGATCAGATTGCAGGGGATGGTTATAAGCTGCGTTGGCATAAGGATATTATTTATTTGTGTCAATATCAGGAGGATGGACTGACACGAAGGATGGATAAACTGATAGAAAAAAACATAGAGGGAATCAGTTACGTGTACCGGAATATATTTCATAGTTATCCGTTTCCATATAATTGGACAGGGGCAGCAGCTTATTTGGAAATTGCAAAAAAGAAAGGTATGACACAAAAGAAGGTAAGAGAGCGATTAAAGATAAATTGGTTTCAATATAAAATGGCAAAAATAATTTTTATAGTATGGAAGTGGAGAAAACAATTTAAGAGGTTGGAAGGATAATGCTTCTATGAAAAATATATTGAAGAATGATACTTATGTACTATCGGTTTCTTATGGAGATTATTTAACCTCTACAGCAGGAACAGATAAAGTAATAAAAGAACAACAAATATTTTATGCGGAAAAAGGAATTTCTTTTATTCATATTTTCCCTTTTAAATGGCAGCTTCATAGAATTACGATTTGCAATATATGGGGAGTTAGATTGGATGAAACATTGCAATTATGTAGTTATCAAACTCTGTATAAGCTAATAAAACAGCTTTTTCTCTCAGATTATAAATTGTGTGCGGTATTTATTCATCACATTATGAAGGTAAATTTATTGGAATTGGAAAAGCTATTGGATTTGTGTGATAAGGAGATTCCAATATACTGGTATATACATGATTATTTTTTAGTGTGTGAACAATATAACTTATTGAGAAATGATAGTACATTTTGCGGGTATATGGAAGAAAAAATTGCCTGTAAGACTTGTTCGTATTTTCAAAAAAAGCAGGAAAGAGATAGTTATATTAAGAGGCTACTGAAAAAATATAAACAATCTTCTGTATTTCTTACACCATCTTCGACAGCTTCTGTTGTTGTGGAGAAGAGACTGGGAAATTTCTTTCCAATAAAAGTAATGCCTCATCAGGAATTAAAGGGAGAAAATAAAATATTTTCGGGGAACCATCTCAAATTAAGGATAGCTTATGTAGGCTATCAAGCTAGGAATAAAGGATATGAACAATGGAAGGAATTTGTAACATATCATAAAGATCAATTTGAATTTTATCATATGGGTTCTGCAATAGAAAGGCTTCCAGGGGTATGTTATATAGAGGTGTCTTTTCAAAAGGAAGGAACAATGGCAATGACAGATGCACTAAAGAAAAATAAAATTGATATGGTATTTTTATGGTCTTTATGGGCGGAAACCTATTCTTATACCTATTTTGAGAGTATGGCAGCAAATTGTTTTGTGATTACCTATCAGGATAGCGGAAATATAGCAGAACAGGTGAAAAAGAATGGAAATGGTTTCGTATATAAAAGTTTACAAGAGCTGAAAGAGGATAAGGAAACTCTTTTACAAAGATATCAGGAATGGTTGTCACAAAAGCGAGCAGGCCCTTCCCTGCTTTTGGCAAATCAAGAATGGTCAGAACTTTTATATAAGAAGGAATATAGTTCAAAGGATGAACAAGAAGCACGACCAAAGAAGAAACTACGAGGAGAACGAAATATTTTTATAAAGGTGCTTTTTTATTTTTATAAACAGCGTCATAAAAAAGGAAAATAAAAGGCTTTTGCAAGATATTTAGTGGGAGGGAAAAGCTTGTTGAAGGAAAAAGAGGGGCTGGCCTGTGTAATACTGAATTATAATGATTCAGAAACAACACTGTCTTTGATAAATAAAATAAAAACATATGAAATATTAGATTATATTGTTATCGTAGATAATCAATCAAGCGACAATAGCTTGGAAAAATTGAGGAAGATTCAAACGAGTAAAATTATTGTAATTTGTTCTGAAAAAAACGGTGGATATGGTTATGGAAATAATTATGGAATATGGTATATAAAAGAGAATTTAAAAAACATAAGGTATGTTTTGATTGCAAATCCGGACACAATGTTTGAAGAAAATTTGATTAAAGAATTAAAATACTTGATGGGACAGCATCCGAACTGCGTGATAGCTGCACCAGAGCATATGAATACGATCCAAGATGTGGCATGGAAGGAAATATCGGCCAGGCGCTTTATTTTACAAAGCAGCTATGTATTTTGCCGCATCTTTGGCAGAAAAGAAAAGTATACGAAAGAAGAATTAAAAAGACAGAATTATAAAGTAGATATGGTTTTGGGAGCTTTGCTGCTAATAGAAATAGATAAATTTATAAAGATGGGAATGTACGATGAAGGAATTTTCTTATATACAGAAGAAACAGTAATAGGAAAAAGGGCGAAAAAATATCAGTATGAAACCAGATTGCTGCCAGAAACTACTTATCAACATACGCACTCTGTTACGATATCAAAGGCCTATCGTTCCGCTCTGAAACAAAAGAAACTAAATCTAAAGAGCGATCTGTATTATTTGAAAAAGTATTGTGGACTATCAGGAGTTACTTTGGGAATGACAAAATTATATTTTGTTCTGGCTGTTTTAGAGATGTATCCCATTCAAGCATATTTATTTTTAAAAAACATGTTTATCCGTAAACTACAATAAAAATGATATGCTTTGGAGTATAGTAGAGGAGATAAAAATGATAAGCTTTAGCGTGATTATTCCTGTTTTTCAAGCAGAGAAATACATAAAAAGATGTTTGGAGAGCTTGCTGCGGCAATCCTATACAGATTTTGAAGTTCTTATGATAGATGACGGAAGTACAGATCGTTCGTATGATATCTGCCGAAGCTACCAAAATAAGGATCGGCGCTTTCAGGTAGTTCACCAGGAGAACCGAGGAGTTTCCGATGCCAGAAATCAGGGCTTAAAGCTGGCAGTAAAAGAGTATGTTATATTTGTGGATGCAGATGATTATGTAACGGAGCAGTATTTGGAACTGTTAAACAGAGCAATAAAGGACAAACCAGATATTTGTATCAGTACAAGGTATTATATTGTAGAAAAAAATCAAATCCATTTAACCGAAGGAATTTTATTCGCAAAAAGCAATGCTTTTCATTCCAAAGAAGATTTGTTGGAAGGAATTGTCAGTGAGAAAATAAATCCGCCCTATGCGGTATGGCTAAATAGTTATCGAAGACAATTTTTATTGGAAAATAAAATAGTATTTGATCCTGCCTATTCTCATGGAGAAGATGCGGATTTTTTTCTACAAGCGCTTTTTTCTGTAAAGACATATTGTTGGTTAGAAGATGCAGGCTATTTTTATAACAGAGATAACGAGGCTTCTGCTACCTATACCGTAAACGTAAAGTTACTTAAAAGCCATTTGGAGTTCAGGAAAAAATGGTATTATCAAATAATGACGGAGTATGAGAATTATGCAGGGTGGGCGAGGCAATTATCGGATTTTTATCACTATGAATTGATAGAGGGAGAGTGTCTTTCCAAAAAGGAAAGAAAAGAAATTTTTGAGAAGGATAGAGAAAGTATTGGATTTTATCTGGGGACACCTAGCAGATGGAAGCGGATAGTAATAAGGCTGTATTTGATTTTTGGATATGAGAATCTTGTTCCGGTTATTGCATTTTTATTTCGGATGAAGCAAAGCTTATTAGGAGAGAGAGTAATAAAAAGTTAGAGGGGAGAAAGGACTGTATTGAAAAAACAGATAAAGATAAAATGCGTGGATATGCCGAACGGGACAAATGTGGATAATTTTTGGCTGATGCGTTTATTAAGGGAAGAATACGAGGTAGTCTGTTCCGAACATCCGAATTATCTCATCGTGTCCTGTTTTGGTAAGGAACATTTAAACTACAATCATTGTATCAAAATATTTTGGACAGGAGAAAGTGTAGTACCAGATTTTAATTTATTTGACTATGCGATTGGATTTGATGATATTTGCTTTGGAGATCGCTATTTTCGGATGCCCTTGTATTATTTTTATCCAGGGGTAATGAAAAAGGTAATGGAGAAACCCATTTATTCTCTGGAGGAGATGAGGCGTGAAAAAATAGAATTTGCAAACTTTGTATATTCTAATGCAGGAGCAGATCCATTTCGTGAAAGGTTATTTGAAGAGATGAATCAATATAAGCCTGTCATTTCCGGGGGAAGATATCGAAATAATATCGGCGCTCCTGTTAAAAATAAAATGGAACTATTGCAGAAATGCAAATTTACGATTGCATGTGAAAATTCAGAATATCCAGGATATACAACAGAAAAGCTTTTGGAAGCTTTTGCAGCAAATACGATACCTATTTATTGGGGAAATCCATTAGTAGAAAAAGAATTTAATAGGAAGTCATTCATAAATTGTTATCGCTATAATTCCATAGAAGAAGTGGTAGGGGAAATGATACGAATGGATCAGAACGATGACTACTATTTAAAAATATTAAATGAGCCTGCTTTTTTAGAAAAGGCTTGGATAGAAAAGCAGGTAGAAGACTTTAAAAGATTTTTATATCATATTTTTGACCAGGATATAGAAAAGGCAAAAAGAAAAAATAGAAGTTATTGGGGAATAGGATATGAAAATAATCAATTAGAGATAAAATCCATTATGGAACTATGGAATAACCGGTATCATCCAAGCGTTATGATGAAATTTTTAGGAAGAAAAATTTCAAACAAGATAAAGAGGAACTATATAATACGGAAAAATAAAGAATAAGGAGAAGGATGAAGATGCTATTACAGAATATTTATAGGAAAATGCCTCTGTGCATTAAAAATTTATGGAGGAAAAGTTCTATGAAGTATGCCAAATGGGGAAAACAGTATTATTTCCTTCTAGGTAAAAATATAGCGGGAGAGGATAGCATTTTTTATGATGAAGGAATTCTGGCACAATATAAAAATAAAGAAAAATATTTTTCTCAGTTTGGACAAGATGTTTTTTTAGATAAAATTATTTTTGATGGAAAAAAAGATGGTTTTTTTATAGATATTGGGGCGAATCATCCCTCTGTTTTGAGTAATACGTTATTTTTTGAACGCTTAGGATGGAAAGGAATTGCATTTGAACCGCAGGAAAAATTGTGCAGCTTATGGAAGGAAAGAAAAACAGTTTGCTATAATATTGCGTTAGGGGATACAGAGGGAGAGATTGAATTTGCAGAATATGAAGGGGATTCGGAGAAGCATACATTATCAGGTGTGGCAAGCAGGCTGGGAAAATTTGCTTCTAAAAAATATATGGTGAAACAACGGAGACTAGGGGATGTACTTCAAGAATTAAAAATCAAAGAGGTTGATTTTATTTCTATAGATGTGGAAGGATATGAGATGAATGTGTTAAAAGGAATTGATTTTGAAGCTGTGACAATTTCTTGTTTTGTGATAGAAAATAATAAAAATGAAAGAGGAACAATTGATTTAGAAATAAGGGAGTTTATGCAGCAGAAGGGATATCGTTTTGCAGGCAGATTAGTAATCGATGATGTTTTTGTGAAACGATAGGAAACAAAAATAAGGGGAGAAGGCTTATATGATATATGCGCTGAACTATGCCAATAAAGTATTTCAAAAGGCGCAAAAATTGAATACAAGGTCGGCTTATCGTTGGGGGGGGGGTAGATCGGGTTATAGAATTTGGGCCAGATGATATAGACAGTACGTTTAGGGAAAAAAATAAAAATATTTTAGATGCAGCAAAAGGGAATGGATACTGGCTATGGAAACCATATTTTATAGATAAGGTTTTTTCAGAAATAAAAGAAGGAGATTGGCTGATTTATTCAGATTCAGGTGGATTATACTATCAAAATAAAGTGGTAAATTTTATTAAGAAATGGGAAGAAAAAGAAATTTATGTGGTTTGTCAAAAAACATCCTATCAGGAATCTCATTATACAAAACGAGATGCTTTTATTTTAATGGATTTGGACGTAGAAGAATATGCCAATAGCCCGCAACGGGCAGGAGGAGTAGTTTGTTTAAAGAAAAACGAAAGGAATATTCAAATCGTAAAGGAATGGTTAAATTATGCTCAGGATGAAAGGGTAATAACAGATATGCCAAATACTTGTGGGATAGATAATTATCCTGGTTTTATAGCACACAGACATGATCAAAGTATTTTTTCTCTGCTAAGTAAAAAATATGGGATATATACAGATGATTGCTTATGGATAAAATTTTCTGAAGTGAATTTTTTTTAAACGATTCTTTTCTCTCATAAAAAGCAAAGAATCCAACCTGTTTTTTGCTATCATCATACTCGTTATGGAAGCCTGCCTGCTATTTTTTTTCATAGAGGGATCGATCCTGTTTACGGAAAACTAAAAAGAAAAATCATAGATTTTGGGAAATTAGTAATTGGCAAAATATAATAAGAGTATATTACAGAGAAAAGGAGAGGATTCCTATGGATTTAATCAGTGTGATTGTTCCAGTTTATAATGTGGCAGAATATCTAAATACCTGTATTTCATCTATTATAAACCAGACATATCCAAACTTAGAGATTCTCCTGATAGACGATGGTTCTACCGACAGCAGCGGACAGCTTTGTGATGCCTGGGAGAAAAAAGACGGCCGGATTCAGGTGATACATAAAGAAAACGGCGGACTTTCGGACGCCAGGAATACAGGCTTGAAGGCCGCTTCCGGAGAATGGATTATTTTTGTAGACAGTGATGATTTTATTCATCCGACACTGATAGAAATAGGTTTAAAAGGAATTTGGAAATTTCAGGTAGATGTAGTGGTTTTTGATTATAGGGAAGTAGAGGAATCAGCGTCGGAACTGATTTCTGAAATGGATCTGATGTTATGGGAGGTTTCTTCCGGCAGAGAAATGCTGAAAGAATTTTTGTATCAGGGAAAAGGCTATGCGATGGCCTGGAATAAGCTGTATCACCGTGCAATATGGGACGGGCTTTCTTTTTTGAAAGGAAAAATTCATGAAGATGAATTTGTGATTGCAGATATTTGGCTGAAGGCGAAAAGGGTAGCTGTTACAAATCAAAAGCTGTATTATTACAGACAACGGGAAGGAAGCATTATGCGTACAAGGAAGCTTCGTTCCTATTATGATGCAAAGGAAGCAATGTGCTTACGCTGCGAGAAATTAAAAGATAAAAAGGAATTCTATTTCCTGGCAATGGGAAGCTATTGGCTTGGTATGGCAAATGTGTATCTGCAGGAGGTGGAGGAAAACAAAAAACAGAAAGTGACAGAGGAAATGTATCTGGCTCTTTCCGCCTTTCATAAGACTTTAAAAGAATATCTGGAAGAAATACAAAGGGAACAAAAGACAATAAAAGAAAAAGAAGTATTGTACTATCAGGAAATAGAAAATTATTTAAAAAGATCCATAGAATTATATAGAATAAGAGAATTTCATCAAAAGAAAAAACTATATGTGCAGATTCAAAAGGAAATGACCAAAGAGGTAAGAGAACATATTGCTTGGAAGCAGTGGTTTTTGTGGAGATTATTTAAATTTTCTCCAAAAGGATATTGCGTTGCAACCGCTGTTCGGGAAAGCAAAGCTTATAAAGAAATAAAAAAGACTTATTATGATTATCAAATTACTGTGAGGAAAAGGAAGGAGATTGCGTCTTATCATAATTCTTTAGAGCTTAAAGCACTGAAAAAAAACAGATACAAAAAGAAAATCATTTTGCTGAATACACCGACTCATGGAAATTTAGGAGACTTGGCAATTGCCTTGGCAGAAAGGAAATTTGTAGAGAAAGAATGTGCGGGAATCCCTGTTTTTGAATTTACGCAAAAAGAATGTTTGGAGCTAAAGAATGCTATAAAGCATTGTCTGACACAGGAAGATATTTTGATTTTTCCGGGAGGAGGTTTTCTTGGCTCTCTTTGGGAAAATGAAGAAGCCATTTTGCTGGAACTGTTACACTATTATAAAAATAATCGGATTGTGATTTTCCCTCAAACGATATATTTCGAGAAAACTGCAAAGGGAGAAAAGGAAAAGAAAGCATTAAAAGAGACCATCCAGAAAGTAAAACAGATAAAAATATTTTTGCGGGAAAAAGCTTCCTGGAAGTTTATGACAGAAAAAATGAATTTGACAAAAGAATACTGTTTTCTGGCACCAGATATTGTAACGTATTTGTCAGAAGTGTTTTCTTTTTCCAACCAGAAAATTCAAAAAGAGGGGATATTGCTTTGCATTCGGAAGGATAAGGAAAAAGTTTGTGAGAATAACCTGTTTAACAAATTGATAGACCAGTTTCCGGGGGATTGGAAGGTGACATATACAGATACGGTTATTCCAAGGGAAGTAAAGAGAGAAGAAAGAAAAGAGGAAGTGGAAAAAAAGCTGCTGGAGTTTTCCAGGGCAAAGCTGATTATTACAGATCGGCTTCATGGAATGATTTTTGCTGCGTTAGCAGAGACACCATGTATTGCATTGGATAATCTTAGTAAGAAGGTGTCGGGAGTATATCAATGGATTTCCTATTTGGATTATATCACCATAGTATCAAAAGAAGAATTGACGATGGAATTGGTTTGGAAGATGATGGAGATAGAACATGCTTCTTATCAAAATGATTCGTTGAGAGGATTTTATGAGGGAATGAAAAAAGAGCTGCTGGAGTGGGGAAAAGGGGATCTTTATGAAACAAATAAAACGATTTATTGACTGTTACATACCAACAGAAACCTGTAATCTTAGATGCCATTATTGTTATATTACGCAAAAGAAAAGGTTTCATCAACAATTATTTCATTTAAACAGGCCTGTAGAAGAAATGAAAGAAGCGTTTTCCCAGGAAAAATGGGGCGGAAGCTGTATCATTAACCTTTGTGCAGGAGGAGAGACTTTACTGGCAGAGGAGGTGGTTGACGTAGCTTCTGCGATGATAGAAGCGGGGCATTATGTGATGATCGTAACAAATGGAACGGTTTCCGGGCGATTTGAACAAATTTCCTGTTTACCGGAGAGAATCCGAAGGAATTTGTTTATTAAGTTTTCTTTTCATTATTTAGAATTGCTTCGTTTAGGATGGTTAGAAAAATTTTGTGAAAATGTTTTAAAGATGAAGCAGGCGGGAATTTCCTTTACTATCGAAGTAACACCATCCGATGAACTAATACCCTATATAGAAGAACTGAAGGCATTTTGTATAGAGAATTTTGGAGCGTTATGCCATGTTACGATAGCACGGAATGATCGGACAGAGGGAATTGATATTCTCTCAAAAATGTCCTTGGAGGAGTATCAAAATACCTGGAAAGGGTTTCAATCGGAGTTGTTTGAAATGAAATGTAATGTTTTAAGAAATTTTTATCGGGGGGGGGTATTCTGCTATGCAGGTATTGGAAGCGTCTACCTTGATTTAATGTCAGGCGATTACAAACAGTGTTATTGCGGACAAACATTAGGAAATATTTATCAGGATAGCGTTCTTGCTTTTCGGGCAATCGGGAAACGATGCAGTTTTCCTTATTGCTACAATGGTCATGCCTTTTTGTGTTTTGGAGACATTCCGGCCTATGCTGCACCGACTTATGATAGAATGAGAAACCGTCAGTGCGCAGATGGGACAGAATGGCTGACAGAGGAGATGAAGTCTGTCATGCAGCAAAAAGTAATCGGCAAGGATGATTTATTAAAGAAGCGGGAAATTATCCAAGATACAGTTTGTTATGGAAAAGAGTTGATGACAAGTAAAATAAAACAGGTTGTGCGAAGGCTGATCCATCACGAAACAGAATGAAACGCCAATATTATTTTGGAAAAACAGGGACTTTATAAGGAAAACAAGAATAGAAAGGATACAGCACTATAGGAAAAGAATATGAAAAAAATAGCATTAACCTTTGATGACGCCCCAGAATGCGGCGTTACCGATCAGATTTTAGACATTTTAGATCAATATGGCAGCCAGGGGGGGGGAAAAGCAACCTTTTTTATCCAAGGAAATCGAATAAATAGCAGACATGCTATTTGGATACTAAAAAGAATCAAACGCTCCGGACATGAGATAGGAAATCATTCTTGGTCTCATGCCAGATTCTGTGAGCTTTCTTCCCGAAAAATATGGTGGGAGTTATGGAAAACAGATTGCCTATTGTTTTTTCTTGGTATCAGGACAGTAGGAGTTAGGACTCCCTATGGAGAACAGAATGAAAGGATTGAAAAACTATTAGGAAAAAGAAGAACAAAGATAAAGAAAAATATATTGTGGACCATACATTCCCATGACTCAAGCGGAGCGACTGCAGAAGAGATTACCAAGACACTAAAACATACCGAGGATGGGGCAATTGTGCTTTGTCATGCTTGGAGCAGGGAAACAGGAAAAGCACTAGAAAGTTTTCTGGGGGAATGTGGAAAAGAGATTGAGTTTGTAAAAATAAGTGAACTGATAAAAGAGTAAAGTTTTGTGTTGGGGATTAAAACAGGGCTGACATATAAAGTTGTTTTTAATTCATATCAAGAAATTCAGTCGGTGTGGTTAGGATAAGAGGATGCTTTTACATAAGCCTGATAGAGAACGCTGTTCGCGCGGAGTGCCGCAGATATCATCAGATGTGAGACCAACCCGTTCCGCTTCGCCTGCCATTTCCCCTTGAAGAATCTGCATGGCATAGACAGCCGAATTAACGATACAGACGGTGCCGGTCTCCGCTTGCCACACCAAGTACTTTACGGATATCTTTTGGGATTGTAACCTGCCCTTTGGCCATGACCTTTGCGTTGTCAACAAAAGCGTTTGCTAACATATCTTTCACCTCCTGAAATATGACAAGTAGGGATTTCCCTACTTGTATTAGATGCGACTGTCAAAGAAAAATCAAATGAAATTCGTGGAATGGAAGATTCTAACCTTTTGGCTAGTTGCCTTACCAATCCCGATACGCTATACTATTCTTCTAAATAAAAGCTATTGATTGGAAACAACTTCAGGTTAGATAAGGACGACCCTACACATGATACCAAAAATAATTCATTACTGCTGGTTTGGCCATCATCCCATTCCTGAGCAGGATCGGCGCTGGATGGAGAGCTGGAAACGGTACTGTCCGGATTATGAAATTATAGAATGGAACGAGAGCAATTACGATATCCATAAGAACCGCTATATGGAACAAGCCTATGAAGCCAAAATGTGGGCATTTGTACCAGATTATGCCCGCTTGGATATTCTTTACCAATATGGAGGTATCTATCTCGATACTGACGTAGAGTTAGTAAAGTCTTTTGACGATTTGCTGAGCTTAGAGATGTTTTGCGGCTTTGAAAACCAGAATGCAGTAGCATTTGGACTGGGCTTTGGTGCGAGGAAGGGAAATCCTTTGATAAAGGAAATGTTAGAGATGTACGAAACGATGTCCTTTTTGAAGGAAGGAGGAGGGCTTAACCGGACAGCCAGTCCTTATTACCAAACGCAGATCCTGATCCGGCATGGCCTTTGCTGCAACAACGAATTGCAACGGCTGCCAGGCTGTACGGTGTTTCCTTCGGATTATTTTGCTCCGATGAGCTTTGAGACAGGAGTATGCAGGCAGACGAAGCATACCTACAGCATACATTATTACAATATGTCCTGGTTTACGGAGGAGGAGAAGAAAAATCAGAGAAAAAGGCAGCGGTTATACGCACGGTATGGAAAGCGTCTGGCGGATCGTTTGCTGCGGACGGAGCAGTTTCTGAAATTTATAAAGGAAATCGGGCCGGTTGAAGCGGCCAGAGGTTTGCGAAGGCGGATAAGGAGAGAGGGGAAACGGATACTGAAACGGTGCTTTCCGATTGTTTTTAGAAAATAGTCAGAGGAACAAGAAGAGGAGAAGGGAACGTATGCTAGCAGATTTGGTCAGCATCATTGTGCCGGTGTATAATGTAGAAGCATATTTGAGTTCTTGTATCAACTCTGTTTTGAGACAAACGTATCCCAAGATAGAGCTGATTTTAGTAGACGATGCCTCTACAGATAGAAGTGGAGGCATATGCGAGGAATGGGCAAAAAAGGATGCCAGAATTCAGGTGATTCATCAGGAGCATGGTGGATTGTCCCAGGCCAGAAATACCGGAATAGAACGGGCAGCGGGCGCCTGGATTTTATATGTAGACAGTGATGATATGGTTCACCCGGAGCTGGTAAAGCGATGTCTGGAAACAGCGCAGAATGCTCAGGCAGATATCGTTGTATTTGATTATAAGAGCATAGAGGCAGAGGAAGAGGATCCGGCAGAGGAGAGCAGAGAGCAGGAAGGGCAAGAGCCGCCCGTAGAGCTGTATTCGGGAGAAGAATTGCTGGCAGACTATATCCGAAAGGGGACAGGCGGAACGGTGGTCTGGAATAAGCTGTATCGCCGAAGCCAGTGGGAAACTCTGCGGTTTCCGGTCGGAAGGCTTTTTGAGGACACTTATGTGATCACCGATATCTGGAAACAGGCAGAGAGGGTGGCCTACCGAAAAGAGGTATTTTATTATTACCGGCAAAGAGAGGGAAGCATTACGCACTCTGTCACGATAGAGGGCCGTTATGATATTTTGGAAGCATTACGGCTGCGCTGTATGAGCCTGTCTGACAGAGAGGATTTGTATCCGCTGGTGTTAGCAGGGTATCTTCAGTATATCATCGTTTTATATCAGGAGGAAAAGGAGCGATCAAAGCAAAAAAGGCTTCTTGGACAATTCCGGGAAATCTGGCCGGGCAACGGAAGCAGGCAGTCCGCAAGGCGGGTGTTAGGGAAAAGTGCCCGGCTGCAAATGCAGCTTTTTTCTTTTTGGCCGAAAGGCTGTTTTCGAGCGCTGCAGATTTACGGAGCGTGCTGTAGAAAATTTCCGGTTATCAGCAGATGGTATCATAAGTTAATAAGAGAATAGAGAGTAAACTGGATGCAAAACTCCCGCAGAAAAAATGAAATTTTTCTTGACAAAAATCCGACGTCGTACTATACTACTAAAAGTACGACGTCGGATTTTTATAAAGCCAGGAGGGCTGTGATATGGAAATAGACAAAGAGATTATCAGGGAGTATGCCAAGCGTCTGGCAATCGCTTCTTTTAATATTGACAAAATTTATGCGGTCAATGAACAGAAAACCGGAATGAAAGAATCCGAGCTTTGCCTGATGTATGCGTTGGATGACGGGGAGCCTCATTCTCAAAAATGGATTGCCGAGGAATGGAGGATTCCGAAAACCACGTTAAATACGATTGTCAAGCAATGGGAGCGGGAGGGGCTGCTGACGCTTTCCACCATTCCAGGGAAGCGGCGGGAGATGCAGATTTCTCTGACCGAAAAGGGAAGAACATTATGCCGTCAGAAGCTGGGTTTTATCCATCAGGCGGAGGAAATCGCCGTGGCGAGGACGATAGAGCAGTATTCCTCTGCTTTTGTAGAGGCAACCGAATATTACGAGGAGGCGCTGCAAACGGCGTTTGACAGCCTGGAGACAAAAGCACGCGATTCCATTTGAAACAGGAGGATATCAAGATGAACATTCAATTATCGGATCATTTTACGTATAAGAAGCTATTTCGTTTTACTCTGCCATCGATTGTGATGATGATTTTCACGTCGATTTACGGGGTAGTAGACGGTTATTTTGTTTCTAATTTTGTAGGAAAAACACCGTTTGCGGCGGTGAATTTTATTATGCCGTTTTTAATGATTTTAGGGGCGGTCGGCTTTATGTTCGGAACAGGAGGAAGCGCGCTGATTTCCAAAACAATGGGAGAGGGCAGACCGGAAAAGGCCAGGCAGCTATTTTCCATGCTGGTATATCTTTCTTTGTTTAGCGGAGTGGTAATCACTGTACTGGGGCTGCTTTTTCTCCGTCCGGTTGCCGCGATGCTCGGAGCAGAGGGGGAGATGTTAGAAAACTGCGTCTCCTATGGACGGATTATTTTAATTGCACTTCCGGCCTTTATGCTGCAGATGGAGTTCCAGAGCTTTTTTATTACGGCAGAAAAGCCGCAGCTTGGCCTGGCTGTCACGGTAGCGGCAGGTGTCACCAACATGGTTTTGGATGCTGTTTTTGTAGCAGTATTCCGTTGGGGACTGGTAGGAGCGGCGGCTGCTACGGCAATGAGTCAGGTGGTAGGCGGGATCGTTCCGTTGTTTTATTTTTTTCGCCCGAATTCCAGCTCCCTGCGGCTGACAAAGACCAGGTTTGACGGGAAAGCGCTGCTTCGTACCTGTACGAATGGATCTTCCGAGCTGATGAGCAATATTTCTATGTCCTTAGTCGGTATGCTCTACAACGCGCAGCTAATCAAATATGCAGGAGAGGACGGGGTAGCCGCTTATGGGGTGCTGATGTATGTGAGTATGATTTTCCTGGCCGTATTTTTAGGCTATGCGATTGGCACGGCGCCGGTGATAGGCTTTCATTATGGGGCAGAAAACCACCAGGAGTTAAAAAGCCTGTTAAAAAAGAGTCTGGTAATCATTGGAGGTGTTTCAGTGGGGATGGTAGTACTTTCCGAGCTGTTGGCGTATCCGCTGTCTAAGATTTTTGTCGGGTATGATGCGGAGCTGCTGGATTTGACGTTACGGGGCTTTTTGGTGTATTCCTTTGGGTTTTTGTTCAGCGGAGGATCGATTTTTGGCTCTTCCTTTTTTACGGCGCTGAATAACGGTCTGATTTCCGCCCTGATTTCCTTCTTGCGTACCCTGGTGTTCCAGGTGGCAACAGTTTTGCTGCTGCCGCTTTTCTGGGGAATCGACGGAATCTGGATTTCGATTGTTGTAGCAGAGCTGCTTTCTTTCCTCGTGACAGTGCTGTTTTTGCTGGCGAAGCGTGCCAAGTATCATTATTGATATCATAAGACAACATAATAATTCCTGTTCGGCGAGCTGTCTGAACGGGAATTGTTATACTATAGTAAACGACAAAAACAAAAACCTTTGTCGTTTACTATATAGTCAGCAGCATAAAAAGCGCAAAACGGGAAAAGGATGGTAGGAAAAGGATGAAAAGGATGAAAACGGACAGGAAAAAACGATTCAGGAAAACAAGCATGCTCGCCGGAGGCATTTTGATATGCTATTTGCTGGCAGCAGTCGTTCCGTATCTTCCGCATAAAACAGTGTCAGAAGGACGCAGGCAGGAACTTTCCGAGGAGGCGCTCTGTCTGATGGAGCAGAGCAAAGAGTCGGAAGAAACAGAAAAACCGTGGGTATGCTCCGTTGAGACAAATCAGGAGGCACTTTTGTACCGTCTGCGGATGATCGAGGAGGCAGAGGAGGAAATTTTGCTCTCTACCTTTGACTTTAACGCAGATGAAGGCGGACAGGATGTGATGGCAGCCTTGTATCAGGCTGCAGAGCGAGGCGTTCGGGTAAGGGTGCTTTTAGACGGCATGAGCGGCTTTTTGGATACTCGTGGAAACCGTTGGTTTCAGGCATTTGCGTCGCATGAAAACATAGAACTGAAAATCTATAACCCGTTTCATCTGTGGAAGCCCTGGAAGCTGCAAGCCAGGCTGCACGACAAATATCTGATCATCGACGACCAGATGTATTTGTTAGGCGGGAGAAATACGACAAATTTATTTTTAGGAGAGTACTCTGCAGCTCAGAATATTGACCGGGAGCTGCTGGTCTATGAGGCACAGAAGGAAGATTCCTCCCTGCAGCAGCTTAGAGAATACTTTGAAAGCATCTGGGCGCTTTCAGACAGTGAGACTTATACAGAGAAGGGGAAGAGAGAAAAGCGGCAGGAGACAGGCAGGCTGTTAGCAGAGCGTTATCAAAAGCTGCAGGAACTCTACCCGGAAGCCTTTCAGGGGACGGATTGGCAGGCGCTGACGATGGAGGCAGAGGACGTAACGCTGCTGACCAACCCTATCGAGGCGGAAAACAAGGAGCCATGGATGTGGTATTCTCTTTGCAGGCTGATGGAACAGGGAAAGCAAATCACCATTTATACCCCGTATATCATTTGCGGAAGGGAGATGTATCAGGAACTGGACTCCCTTTGCAGAAGGGCGGAGGAGGTAGAAATCATCACAAATGACGTCACCAGCGGGGCGAATCCGTGGGGCTGTACGGATTATCTCAATCAAAAGAAACGGATTTTAAAAACGGGGGTGCGCGTATATGAATTTCTCGGCGCCCACTCGAATCATACCAAGACGATTTTGATCGACGACCGAATCAGCATTGTCGGCTCTTATAACCTGGATATGCGGAGTACCTACCTTGATACCGAGCTGATGCTGGTGATAGATTGTAAGGAGTTAAACCGTCAGTATCGGGCAAGGGTGAAAGAAGATAAAACCTGGTGTCAAAGCATTGCCGCAGGAGAGGAATATCAGACAGGGGAAAACTACCAACCGCGTGAATTTTCCCTGTTAAAAAAAGGAATTTACGCGCTGCTTCGGCTGCTGATTCTTCCAATCCGGCGTCTGCTGTAAAACAAAGACAGGACATTTTTCGGCACTATCGCATAAGCTTGATTTTTCTGAAAAGCCGTATGAGGAGCGTTCCGTTTGGTACATGATACAATTCGTCCTCCGTGATTCCGCGGAAAAGAATCAGGCAGAGGAAGAAGAAAAGGACACCTGCTAAAATCGAGATCAACACGGCAATGGTGTTGCTGCCGGATAACTTTAACAGTCCCTGGTAGATCAGCATAACGATAAGTCCCATAATCAAAGAGGAAAGCGCCGGGACGACGACGGATTTCAGCCAGTCAAGCTTCAGGGAAAGATCCCGTTTTAGCACAATCCAGTTGAGAAGGATGACGACTATTGGTAGCGCCAGATTTCCGATTACAAGGGCATACGGACCTAAGTCGGTAAACTTTAGCAGGACATAAAGGATGATGACGTCAATCAGGATAGCAATGCCGCTATGTAGAACTGGTATCATCATCTTGTGGATGCTTTGGATGATTGTATTAAATAAAATAGAAACGGTATACAGCACGACAGCACAGGAACCGGAGAGCATGATTCCGGCGGCCAGCGGGGAGCTGTCATGGAACAAAAGCTGAAGTATCGGGCCGCCGAGCAGCCCTAAGCCGACCATAGACGGAAAGGCGATGATCAGATTAAACTTCAGGGCGGCGGAAATTTTTTGCTTTACCTCGGTGGCGGCTCCTACTGCATGGGCAGAAACGATAGCCGGCACCATAGCCGTGGTGACAGCAGAGGTGACGCCGATTACAATGTTGCACAGCACCAGATATTTGCTGCTGTAAACGCCGTAAAGACTGGTATAGGCCTCCTTGGTAAAGCCCTTGCCGGACAGGATATGGCTGAACATACTGGCGGCGATCAGGCCGTTGCTCCGAATCAGGATTTGGCTTAGTGTCACAGGTATGACCGTATACAGTAAAATCAGAAACAGATCCCGCCAGGATTCCGGGTGGGCAGTACGGTCACGGCGAAACTGCCGTCTGACGACCGGAAGGTTGACGACGAAGATAAATAAAATAAAAATCAGCCCGAAAAAGGCGCCTATCCCGGTACCGAGGACGCCTCCGGCGGCGCCGTAGGCGGCAATGTCCGCGGACGCACTGTGAGAACGTACCAGGTAGTAGGCGGCGGCGACACTGACGATTCCGTTGACTAGCTGCTCAATAAGCTGTGAAACCGCTGTCGGCACCATCGTATTTTTGCCCTGAAAAAAGCCCCGCAGGACGCCGAGAACGGCACAGATAAAGATAGTAGGCGCCAGTACTCTAAGCGGAATCTGTACGCTGGGATTGGCAAACAGGAGCTTGGCGATGGTTCCTGCCCCAAAATAGACAGCCAGGGAAAGCACGCCGCCTAAAAAGCCTGCCATCATCAGGGCGCAGCTAAAGGCACGGAAGGAATTTTTGTATTCTCTGCGGGCGCTCCGGTCGGCAACGAGCTTTGATACGGCCATCGGCATTCCGTAGGAGGATATGATAAAAGCCATGTTGTAGACTTCAAACGCATAATCATAATAACCGATCCCTTCATCTCCCAGGATGTTGGTCATAGGTATCCGGTACACAAGCCCAATGATACGAACGAGTATGGAAGTAAACGCAAGGATTGTCCCCTGCACCAGAAAGTTACTTTGTCGTCTGGAAGAACTCATATATAATCTCCAATCCTGTCAACGAAAAAAGACATAATTTTTTCACATCTTCTATATAATACCCTGTTTTGACAACATAATCAATATTGATTCTAAAATTCTTTCCGTTGCAAATCGTGTAAAATTATGTTATCCTTAATTTATATGGGTCTTGATTGCTGTATAATTATATAAAAATGGAAAAAAACGGCAAAAACAGGGAGGGATAGGTATGTACCATTGTAGCATTCGTTTTTATTTGCTGGGAAAACCAGACAAGATATTTGAGACAATAAAAGGAATGCCATCATTGGAACATTTCAGACACGAATTTATAGAAGGCGACAGGCCAGAGGAAGCGGCGGAGGCGGATGTGATTCTGGCTGATTTAGAGAATACAGATGTCAAAGAGATGGTGCAGACGCTTGTATCGGTTAAAAAAAAGGACGTCGCGCTTATTTTACTGATGAAAAAAGATCAAATAGGGCTTTTGGGAGAGCTGTTGGCAGAGGTAGCCGATATCTGGACGCTGCCAATGACGGAGGAAGAGACGAGATTCCGGTTTTTGCGGTGGCAGCAGGCCTGGCAGGCGGAAAAGGAGGCCTGGCAGACAAGCCAGTATTTAGAGGCGACCATAGACAATATCCCGAACCTGGTTTGGTATAAAGATAAAAATGGAATTCATGAAAAAGTAAACAACAGCTTTTGTCAGACAGTGAATAAAACCAAGCAGCAGGTACAAGGGCGGGGACATGCTTATATCTGGGATGTGGAGGAGGACGATCCGGCCTGTATTGAGTCAGAGCGGGAGGTCATGGAGAAGCGTGCGACGTTTGTTTCCGAGGAAATCATTAAGACTGGGGAGGGGCTGCGGACGCTGATGACCTATAAGTCCCCGCTGTATGATTTGGACGAAAGCGTGATGGGAACCGTAGGTGTAGCGATAGACGTGACGCAGGAGCGTGCCTACGAGCAGGAAATTATTCAAAAGAACCAGACACTTGAGACGATTTTTACGACGATTGACTGCGGCGTCATGCGTCATACGTTAGACGGCTCGCGGGTTCTTAGCATCAACCGGGCTGCTTTAAAGATCCTAGGCTATGAATCCAGGGAAGAGATGATGAGGGACGGCTTTTCTCTGATTGCGACTTCTGTTTTGGAGGAGGATAAGCATAAGCTTCGTTCCTGCATAAAGACCCTGCGGGAGAAGGGGGACAGTGTCAGCATCGAATACCGTGTCCAGCATAAGGACGGAGAAATCCTGCACGTTATGGGAAATATCAAGCTGCTTGAGGAAAACGGAGAGCTGGTGTATCAGCGCTTTTTGCTGGATTGCACCGAGCAGAAGCGGCAGGAAAAGCGAAACGAAAGGCGTCAGACGGAATTGATTCAGGCGTTGACATTGGATTATAACCTGATTTGCTGTTTTGATCCGGATACCGGGCTTGGCCGTCAGCTCCGGGAGGGAGAGGATAATGGAATCGGTTTCCTGTCGCTGTTTGAGGGAGAGATTTCTCTTGAGGAAAGCATGGGGCGCTACATAGACGAATATGTTTACGAGGAGGACAAGGAGCTGATGCGCAGCGCTTCCTCTTTAGAAACCTTGCGGGAGGAGTTAGAAAAAAAGCAGCAGCTTTATGTCACCTACCGGATGCTCCAAAACGGAGAGATGCTCTATTTCCAGATGAAGGCCGTTCGTGCCGGAGTATGGGGCAAGGGCTATAACATTGTATTGGGACTGCGCAACGTAGACGGGGAAACCCGTAAAGAAATGGAGCAAAGAGGGCTTTTGGAGAATGCGCTTCAGCAGGCGAACCGGGCAAACAAGGCCAAAAGCACCTTCCTGTCCAATATGTCGCATGATATTCGAACGCCGATGAATGCGATTGTAGGCTTTACAAACCTGGCGATTTCGCATATTGACAACCAGGATCAGGTAGAGGAATATTTAAAAAAGATTATGACGTCGGGGAACCATCTGCTCAGTTTAATCAACGACGTACTGGATATGAGCCATATTGAGAGCGGCAAGATCCATTTGGAGGAAAAGCCGTGCAGCCTGCCGGATATTTTGCATGGTCTGCACAATATTTTACAGGCGGATATCCATGCGAAGCAGCTAGAGCTGCAGATTGATACCGTAGATGTGTTGGACGAGGATATTTATTGTGATAAGCTGCGTTTAAACCAGGTATTGCTGAATTTGTTGAGCAATGCGGTAAAATATACGGGGGCAGGCGGCATCGTCAGTATTCGTATTACGGAAAAGAGCGGAGCGCCGGAGGGGTATGCGAACTATGAGTTTTTGATCAAGGATACCGGTATTGGAATGACCAAGGAGTTTGTCGCGCATATTTTTGAGCCGTTTGAGCGGGAACAGAATGCTACGCTTAGTGGGATTGAAGGAACCGGCTTAGGGATGGCGATTACGAAGAATATTGTGGATATGATGAACGGCTTTATTGAGGTACAAAGCGAGTTAAACGTCGGGACAGAGATTACGGTTTCATTTCCGTTCCGGCTGTGTGCAGAGGTAAGAGAGCATCAGGAAATCACCGAGCTGAAGGGCTGCAGAGCCCTGGTGGTAGATGACGACTTTAACACCTGCGACAGTGTATCCTATATGTTAGGGCAGCTAGGCTTGCGGGCAGAGTGGACTCTTTCCGGCAAGGAGGCTGTGCTGCGTACGCACCAGGCGATTACGCGGGAGGACGATTACGGGGTGTATATTGTGGACTGGCTGCTGCCGGATATCAATGGGGTGGAGGTAGTCAGAAGAATTCGGAAAGAAACCGGCGATACCGTGCCGATTGTGATTTTGACCGCCTATGACTGGTCAGATATTGAAGAAGAGGCAAAAGAAGCCGGAGTAACTGCCTTTTGCAGCAAGCCGTTGTTTTTATCTGAGCTGCGGAGCTGTCTGCAAACCATTATCCGTCCGGAAGGAGAGGCGGAAGAGAAGGCGGCCGCCAGAGAACCAAGAACGCTTCATTCTGGACGTATCCTTTTGGCGGAGGATTTGGAGTTAAATCAGGAAATTGCAGTGGCGATTTTAGGAGATGCCGGATTTACGACCGAGGTAGCGGCGAATGGGCAGATTGCAGTAGAAATGTTAGAAAGGTCTGAGCCAGGCTATTATCAGCTTGTCCTGATGGATGTGCAGATGCCGGTAATGGACGGCTACGAGGCAACCAGGATGATTCGGAAGCTGCAAAACCGAAAGCTGGCCTCTATTCCGATCATTGCGATGACGGCAAATGCCTTTGAGGAAGATAAGCAGGAGGCGCTGCACTGCGGAATGAATGGGCATATCGCCAAACCGATTGACATTGGGAAGCTGATTGAGACTTTGGAGCAGGTATTAGAGGAGTAGATCCCGATTCCGATAAGAAAATTCCAATAAGAAAAGACATCTTGCCAGACAGATATCTAAAGATCTGGCAGGATGTCTTTTTTAAAGAAAAATGCTGGCTATGCAAGGTACTTGCTATGCCTAGGTACTGGCTATGCTAACGATCCCATCGGATCCCATGGCTCGAGCTTGATCGGCTCGGATTCATAGGCCGCCAGGATTTCCGGGGTTAAGTATTTTTTGTGGACAACGATTTGGTATAAATAAGCATCAAACCATTCGTCTGTCATCAGATACATGCCTTTCTTTCCGGCGTCCTCGCCCCAACTGTTTTCCACGCACCAGCGAACCGGCTCGCCGTCTGCATCCAAATCGACGCCCTGGAATACCATTGCATGCGTCATCAGGCTGTTGCCGTAGTCGAGCTGCTCTGCCTTGGTCATTGGGAAGGCAGTATCAAACAGGGCCGTCAGATCATAGACCGCGAGATCCATGCTGCCGCTTGTACGGTTACTCGACTGTCCGACGTCACAGCCAAACCAAACCGGCTCACCGTCCTTTAACTGGGCGATGGCGGCCTTTTTTAACTCTTCTATCGGCAGGTTGACATAGCGAACCGGCGTTCCGTCAATGACGTTGCCAAGGAATTTGACCGTGTAGCTGCGCATATACGGCTTGTCGGCGGTCGGTGCGTTGATGATGCTGATGTATTCGCTCAAATCCAGTCCTACGTATTTGGAGAGGAATTCCTGAGGGGTGATGTTTTCTTCATGGATAAAGCCTCCGTCTTTATCCCGCACGGCAAAATCAAAGGTATCCGGCGGAGTTCCGAGGCAGATACAGAGCATCCGGTAAATGACGGACATCATAGAAGCCTTTTCCGTCCGCAATTCGTCGATGCTTTTTCCGGCAGCGGCGCCCTTGCGCAGTGTGCAGGCAAATTCCCGCAGTTTGGTCGTGATAACCGAGGTCATGTCACGGGTGCTGGAGGAGCAGGCGCTTTCCGGCATGGCGCTCATCGGGACGACGCCGTATTTCTGGATTAAGGAGCTGACCATATCCCACTGTCCTCCGTCCTGGATCGGCGCTGCTAACAGGTGGGAAATCAGCCGTCCTTCGGTTGGCTCGTCAAGTGTTTCTAAAATACTTTCTAAAAAATAGTTGGATTTTTCCAGCTTGTCATAAAAACAGATATAATTCTGGCTTAACTCAAAGTCCTTTAAATTCAGCTTTTGAATCACCTGGAACCGCAGACAGTTTAGAGCGGCGAACATCCAGCAGCGTCCGCTGGATTTCTGGTTTGTGATGCCCTTATGCTTCGTACGGATGGAATATTCGTGAATGGTGCTTTGCTTCGCCGTCCAACGGGTTGCCGCTTCCTTGACGCCGCTTGTTGTTACGGCATTCATGGCGATCTGGTTGGCACGGGAAGAAAGAAAGTCGTGCTTCAAGGAGGCAAGCTCCTCTTTCGTGATAGAAATTCCCATAGGTAGGATACTCCTTTCGGTTTTGGATTGCTTGGTTCTGGTATTAGGATACGCTTGGCAGAAAGGTTTGTCAAGAACGTTCGGAGAAAACCAGAAAATGAAAAACCAGAAAACGAAAAACCAGAAAAATGAAAAACAGAGAATAAATCTCTTGTAAAGAAGAAAAATAATGATATAATAAGGAATAATAGGCTTTATTATGGAATAAAAGAGAAAAAGATGAGAAAAAATCGTGAGGTGGTAGCTATGTTAATGAGGTTTTCCGTATCTAATTTTATGTCGTTTGGATATAAGACAACAGAAAATGGAGAAGTGCTTCCTACCGAATATCATTTTTATGCCGGACGTTCGGAACAGCATAAGGAGCGGGTAATTCGTTATAAGGAGCGTGCTGTGCTGAAATTTTCTGCCCTATATGGGGCGAACGCTTCTGGTAAAACAAATTTAATCAAAGCGATAGACACCGGAAGAAACATTGTTTTAAATACGATGGAAGAGAGGGATTATCAGGATAAATTTTGTAAAAGCAATCAGACCAATGCCGAAAAGCCGACGCTGTTTGAGTATGAGTTTACGATAGGAGAGAACTGCTTTGCCTATGGATTTACTGCTCATTTAAAAGAAAACAGGATTCTTTCGGAATGGCTTTATGAGATAGGAACTGCCGAAGAGCGAGTCCTTTTTGAACGGGTGGCGGAGGGGGCGCAGTATTATTTTGAAGAAACGATGTTCCAGAAGGAAGAAAACAAAGCGCAGTTTCATTTTTTTATGAAGGATGCCAACCGTATTCCGACAACGCTGTTGTTATATGAAATCAAAAGAAGAAATATGGAAGAAGAGGATTTTCGGATTTTTAACGAAATATTTGACTGGTTTTCTTCTAAGCTGAACGTGATTTACCCGGAAACTAAAATAGGAAACAGCTATCTGTTGTTTGAGAGCAATAACAAAAAACTGGTGGAAATTTTAAAATATCTGGATACCGGGATAACAGATTACAAAATGCGGACGATCAACAAAGCGGCATTTCAAGAGTATTTTACGGATGAAACGATAGCGGAAAAATTTTTACAAAGACAAGGAAAAGGAATGCTTTATTTTGGAGATACTTTATTTGAATTGGATTACGACGAGGCAGGGGACAGAAAAATTTCAAAGTTGGTGTTCCAGCATGGCAGGGATGAGGAGCAATATGAATACGGGGAAGAATCCGATGGAACAAAACGGCTGATTGAATTATTGGATGTTATTTTAAACGAAAAAGAGGATAGGGTATTTTTGATAGATGAACTGGATCGCAGCCTTCATCCTCAGATGACCATTAAGTTTGTAGAGACTTTTCTTAATTTTACAAAAGGGGATACGACACAGCTCATGATTACGACACATGAGTCCAATTTGATGGATCTTCGTATTTTACGGCGGGATGAAATCTGGTTTGCAGAAAAGGAACAGGACAACCAGACAAAGCTCTATACGCTGGAAAATTTTAAAATCCGTTATGATAAGGTCGTGGCAAAGGACTATTTGGCGGGACGATACGGAGCTGTTCCGGTATTTAAGGACTTCGACTATGTATGGGGAGGGGAACCGTTTGAAAAAACTGAATCTTAGAACCCCGAAGAGCTTCGATTATACAAAGGAAGCAGGAAGTATCCCGCCAAGAATCCGGTTTTATTGTGTTTCAGAAGGGCCGACCGAGGAATCTTATTTTTGGGGGATCCGTAATAACAGGGCGGAATTGAATATCAAGAATGATGTTTATATTGAGGTGATAGAAAAACAGGAAGGACAGGAAACCTTGAGCCACCCGCTGCAGTTGGTTTCGGCCTGTCTGGTTCAGATGGGACATAGGGATTCAGAAGGCAAAGAGATTCCGGAAAAAGACTGGAAGGAACATTGCAAATGGGAAAATTTTGATCCGGAGGTGGATCAGGTTTGTGTGATTTTTGATCGGGATTACAGAGGTTTGGAAGAAAAGCTGGATGAAATTTTTGCACTTTGTGAAAGGCATGGAATCAAAATAGTCATTTCAAATCCGAACTTTGAATTATGGCTGCTGATGCACTTTCCAGATATAAAACAATACCCTTCCGAACAGCTTCTGGAAAATAAAAAGAACCTGAGACATCAGATATTCCCGGAAGCCTCTAAAGAGAAAAAGTATCTGGAAATCTTAGTTTCCAGACAAGCGGAAGGCTATACAAAGGGGAGTAAAATAAAATTTGAAAAATTTCTTCCTCGGATAGAAATGGCAGTAAGCCAGGCAAAACTATATTGTGAGGATGTAAAACGGCTGGCGGAAGAATTAGGAACTGCGATGGGAAGCCTGATAGAAGAAATGAGAGTACAGTGAAGAAAAAGGAAAAATAGGGGGCTATAGCACCATTTTAGTGCCATAGCTCCTTTGAAATTTAGAAAAGAGGTTGGTTATCTAATTCCATTCCATTGATCACAACCAGCTCCTCATACTGCGGCTGCTCTTTATGGAAATAAAGATATAATTCTTTTGTCTCTGTATTGAAGCAGGTGCCGACACTTCCGTCAGAGGACAGCTTTTCTATGTCGATCCCGGCTCTGGTAAGTAGTCGCCGGATTTCCTTCGGATCCTGGTAGCCTTCCATGGCATCTTCATATTCGTAGGCAGCCTGGACATATATTTGTAGCAGGAATTCCCTAGTATTTTCCGCACATTTTTGGAAGGTGATAAAATCATCCTCTGTACTCATATAAACCGGTGCGTCAGGCTTTCCGGCCAGCAGATCCGACAGCAGGAAGCCGGCATTCCACACGCCCTGGTTTTCATACCAAATCAGGACATAATTTTCCGTCACCTGATTCCATTGCTCCTCTGGAAGCTTCCATAAGGTAAAATAATCGTTACCGGCATATTTACTCTCCGTGCCGTCCTCTACTGCCTCCTGAAATGCTTCTTCCCAGCCCTCTAATTCTTCGGCGATGCACTGATAGGTTGTGCAGATCTCCTCCGAGGTATTGATAGGGTGCAGGATATCGTTAATCGGATCTCCTCCATAGGTAAGCAGAAATTCCCGGTAAACAGAGGGAAGGGCGGCTCCAACAGACTGTTCGGCTTTCTTTAACCATTCTTCTTCAAAGGGCTGATGTTCCGAGGAAAAAAATTCCATAATCTCCGGGATACTAAGATGATAGTTCAGTTTCAATGCTTGATACCTCCTTTGGTGATTGGTGATAGTCTTATTATAGGCCATCAGAAAGATTTTGCAAGGTTATTTTTTGAGCGGAAAGTGCTTTACAGGTTGAAACAGTTTTGCTATAATGAAGGCGTAGAAGAGAGGATGGCAGAGATAGGATGGAGGGGATAACGTGCCAAACGGACTGGAAATTACCAAAGCAGCGATTGACGATTTTGCAGAAGTGCAGGACTATATGCTGGAGGCAAAGGCAGAAGGAGCAACCAGAACCTATGCCAAACTGAAAAGAAAATACCTCTCATTAAAGGCACTTTTAAATGTGGCAGGTGTCAATCTGACAGATCTGGATCGAGTAAAGGAATAGTAAGCATACTATAGAAAGGCGCATGGAACCAGAACCAAACCCCATGTGTCTTTTCTTGATTTGATGCGTAGGGGGATTCAGGAAAAGTATCATAGTGCGAGATGTGGTGTTTTATGGTCGAGGGGATACTTCGTGTCAACAGTAGGGAATATAAGCGAAGCAACCATAATCAAGTATACCAAGGAGCAGAAAAACCATGATGGAGGAAGAATACAACAAACTTCTGAAACAATATCATAAACGTTCCGATAGGCATATTTTAGTCGTAGAAACAGATATGCCTTATTCCGATATACAAAAAGTGGTGGTTCTTTCTGATAAGCTTCGTAAGGCAGGCAACGAGCTTGTCCGTTTTATGAGAAAGAATTACGACCAGCTTATGCGTACAAAGAAGTACCGTAAATTGCTGAAACTCTATGGCAATACCGAAGAGAAAGTGAAACGTAAAATTCTTGCCAGACAGCTTAAGGATATGCAGGAAGCTTACCATGTCACATGGGATTTTTGCAGGGATTCCATGATACCGATTGGCAAGAAATACGGCATAGATGCTGTATTTGCGCTTACAAAGGCGGAAGATGTATGGCGAGGCATGGAAAAATGTCTTTACGGTAACGGAGAAACCATTCATTTTTCAAAATACGGAGAACTGCCGTGTATCAGAGCGAAGCAAAGGAACCGTGGCATACCGATCTTCAGGAAAGACAATGCTTTATCCTTCAAGTTGGGAAAAATTGTTTTTGGCATTCAGGTTACAGACCGATTTCAGAAGGAGGAAGTAAACGCGATTCTTTCTTATCTTGCGGAACCTGACCTCATAGATGCCAAAGCAGTTGGTATTTTTTTAGAAGAAGCTTCTTGCATAGACACTTACAGACCTTGTTATGCTACCCTCGTTACGAAAATCATCAGAGGAAGATACCGGGTATATTTGCATCTGACCATAGAAGGCAGAGCAAAACCGAAATATGATAAGTTCGGTAATCCACGGCACAAATATGGAAAAGGCATTGTTGGTGCTGATATAGGAACACAAACGGTTGCTTATACTTCGGATACGGAAGTCGGATTAAAGAATCTTTCAGAGCGAGGTAATAGCATACAGAAATCGGAAAGGCTGGAAAAACTCTATTACAGAGCAATGGATAGGTCAAGGCGAGCTACGAATCCTCAAAACTACAAGGGGGACGGTACGGTTAAAAAAGGCAAAAAGTCCTGGCAATCCTCAAACCACTATAAGAAACTGAAAACGAAATACGCAGAACTTTGCCGAATCAATGCAGTCAACAGACAGCTTGCCATCAATGAGGATGCGAACCATTTGCGAAGTCTTGGGGATACGTTTATTACAGAACCTAAAAACGCAAGCAAACTGATGGAACGAGCCAAAGAGACTACGAAAAACAGCAAAGGCAAGTCCATAAAGAACCGGTGTCCAGGAGGATTTCAGATTACAGTAGAAAAGAAATTCAAGGTTTCAGGTGGTACCTATATCGAAGTGCCGAATCATTGTAGAGCAAGCCAATATGACCATACGGCTGATGATTACATCAAAAAGAAGCTGTCAGACAGGTTCTATCCACTCCGGGATGGGACATTGGTACAAAGAGATTGGTATTCCTCGTTTTTGCTTTATTGCTACGATGATAAGATACGAGATATAGATAAAACGAAATGCCACACGGATTTTGACAGGTGCTATACAAAAGAAAAAGCTTTAATTGCATGGATGAAGGAGAACAAGATTAAAGTATTAAACAGCGGAATTAAACTATCTTAATAACTTCATATAGGGCGATTGACTGTACGTCCTTGTCGAAAAACAGAAATTTACCGCTAATGTGGTCGTAGGATTGCTTGGTAATAAAAGTTTTTACCCAAATAGACTTACACTTGTATTCCAAAGTCTGAAAATGATGTACGATTACAAGCTAAACTTGGTGGTAAGAACCCCACGGGCTTGCCCGTGGGAGTAGTCAGACTAGGCGCAGAGACAAAACAGGAAAAGAGAGGGAGTTCATCCGATTTTGTTGGAATCGGGGAAGGATAAGAGAAAGGAAGGGATACATAACTATGCAGGAAAGCATTAAACCACCAGTCGAGGTGCGTTACCAGGAGGAACTTTCGGCACTGCGGGCTACGGATACAGGCCGTGTGCCGGAAAACTGGAAAATGTCTCCAAAGGCGGTACGAACCTTTATTTTGGGCAGCAAGACGCCGATTGTCCACGAGGGCAAGGAGTACCACATTGAAAAGAAATATTTCGGCAACGATGCGTTGATTGAACGCTGTATTGTGACATTGGCGGGGAACCGCGGGCTGATGCTAGTCGGAGAGCCAGGCACGGCCAAGACGATGCTGTCAGAGCTTTTGACAGCAGCGATCAGCGGCGTCAGCACCAATACGATCCAGGGGACGGCAGGCACAACAGAGGATATGATTAAGTACTCCTGGAATTACGCGCTGCTTCTTGCAAAGGGGCCGAGCAGAGAGGCTCTCGTTCCGTCTCCGCTTTATGTCGGGATGGAAAAGGGGATTTTGACGAGATTTGAGGAGATTACAAGAACCCCGGCAGAAATCCAGGACAGTCTGATCAGTGTGCTGAGTGATAAGGTATTAAACGTGCCGGAGTTAGGGGACGAGGGCTTTTTGTTCGCGCGTCCTGGCTTTAATGTCATCGGTACAGCCAATACAAGAGATAAGGGCGTCAATGAAATGAGCAGCGCTTTAAAGAGACGGTTTAATTTTGAGACGGTGATGCCGGTTCGTGAGGTGTCGATGGAAAAGCAAATCATTTTGAACGAGGTCGGCAAGCTGGCAAAGGAAAGCAATATCAGTATGGAGATAGACGAGGATGTGGCAGAGCTGCTTGCCTCGACTTATCACGAGCTTAGAGAGGGTATCTCCTCCTATGGACATCGGATTGACAAGCCTGCTGCGGTCATGAGTACGGCAGAGGCAGTTTCTGTTTTTTACCAGACGATGTTAACTGGATATTATTACGGAGACGGAGCTATGGACGTAAACTGTCTGGTGCAGACGCTGGTAGGTGCAATTTCCAAGGAAAATAAAGACGATCTGGAAAAGGTAAAGGGGTATTTCAATACCGTCGTCAAGGATAAAAGCAACAAAGAGGGTGGATTATGGAAACAATATTACGAAGCGAGGAAATGGCTGAAATAATGCTGCTTCCTGTCCGCCACCACAGTCCGGCCTGTTCCTTTCAGATTCGGAAGGTGATAAAGAGCTGGAAGCCGTCGGCGGTGTTAATTGAGGGGCCGTACAATGCCAATGACCTGATTCCGGTGATGGTGCATGAGGACACACGGGCGCCCTTTGCGATTTATTATTCCTATCACGATAAGACCGGCAGACTGGCCGGATTGGATGAAGAGGAAACTTCTACAGAAGGAGTTTCTGCAAAAGGGGATTCTGCGGAAAGCGGAGAAGCTTTGGAAACTTCTGCAAAAGAGACTTCTGCTAAGGAAACGGGAAGAGAGCCGGGCGGAAACAGCAGAGAGCGCCGGAACGACCGTGAATTTTACAAATGCTACTATCCGTTTCTGGATTATTCGCCGGAGCTGTTAGCATTGCGGGAGGCCGCAAGGGAAGGGCTTGCTTCTGCTTTTATCGATCTGCCCTACGCCGATATTTTGGCTGCTTCTAAGGAGGGAAAGGGACTGTTAAAGGAGGAGGAAAAGAACAACTACAACGACGATTACCTTCTGTCCCGCAACGTCTATTTAGAGCGCCTTTGTGAAAAAACGGGTCTGCGGAATTTTGACGAGTTCTGGGAAAAATATTTTGAAGTAAACGGACTGACAGAGGAGAGCGAGACCTGGTTTTCTCATTTGCTGACCTATTGCCGCCTGGCCAGGGAAAATACTCCTATAGAGTCCTTGTTAGAGGAGGGCTGTCTAGAGCGGGAGGCACATATGGCCGCCCGGATTGTCCAGTGGGTAGAAAAAAACGGAGCCGGCGCCAAAAAGAACGGTAAAAAAGGGAAGGCGAAGAAAAAAGCAGCGGAAAACGACACAGAGCAACCATCAGACGGGCAAACGGAAGAATCGAATGTGCTGACAGAAGCACAAAATTATAAAATTTTAGTCATCACCGGCGGTTTCCATACACCGGGGATTTTGGAGCGGCTCTCCGGGGAGAATTGGGCAGAGACAAAAAAGGCGGTGAAAAAACTTTCCGAGAAAAAGGATAAAAACCAAAGCGTTTACCTGATGCCGTATTCGATGGAGGCGGCGGACGCCTTAAACGGGTATTCCAGTGGAATGCCCTATGCAGGCTTTTACCAGCGAATCTGGAACAACATTTCGGATGGAGAGACTGAATCAGAAGAACTAGAGGACGTAGAGGATAGCGAGGATACAAAGGATACAAAGAAAACAAAGAATACAAAGAAAACAGCAAACACAGAAAAAGGGAAAAAAGACAATGGCCTGCCGGTAGAGCAGGCATACCGAAAGGCGGTACTGGATTTGATTGTGGCCTCCGGAAAGGAACTGAGACGGAAGGAGGGGTATCTTTCCACCTACGATGAAATCTGTGCCTGGCAGATGGCGCAGGGGCTTTCGGATTTGCGCAACAAGCCGCAGCCAGGCGCCTATGAGCTAAAGGACGCCGTGCTTTCTTCGTATGTCAAGGGAGAATATAACTTAGCCTCCGATACGCCGATCCGGATTTTACAAAGGCTGATGATCGGAAACGCAACCGGGAGACTGTGCGATACGGCGGATGTGCCGCCGATTCTGCATGACTTTGAACAGCAATGCAAAAGTCTGGGACTGAAAACGAATTCTACCTTAGAAGCCGAGCTGACGCTCTCTATTTTTTCCGGGAAAAAGCATCGGAATACGAGTATGTTCTTTCATCGGATGGTTTTTTTGGAGACGGGCTTTGCCAGACGGATCAAAGGGCCGAATCTCCAGCTTAGAAAGGATCGGAACCTGATCCGGGAAATCTGGAAGTATAAATGGAGCGCCCAGGTGCCGGCGGCGTTAATCGACGTATCGGTGCATGGGGCGACGGTAGAGGAAGCGGCCTGCAGCATTGTGCGGGAGCAGCTACGCAAGGAAATCGGTGCAGGAGCAGCGGCCAGTCTGCTGACGCAGGTATTTGAAATGGGACTGACCGAGCAGCTTGAAGAGGTGTACGGCCGGGTACAGGAGCAGATGTTGGCGGATACGGATTTTTATTCGATTGCCGAGGCGATCAAGTCGCTGATGATGATGGAGGAACTAGGCACTCTGTACGGCTCGGTGCTGGAGTTGGCAGGTTTATTAAAAACGGGTGTGCAGAAGCTGATTATGCTGCTGCCGTCGATGACCGGGATCAAGGATGAAAATTTGTCTGCCTGTATGGATGCGCTCAAGCTTCTCTATCAGGTGACAGGAAGAGAGCGGATGGAAATGACCTCCGAGCAGGAGGCGTATTATAGTGCGCTTTATCGGATGCTGGCGGAGCCGAACATTCACGCCGGGCTGTACGGCTGTATTCACGGGATTTTATATGGTAGCGGCAGAGAGGATTCGGCGGCGGTAGAGTTGGCGTGCCGGGGCTATCTGACCGGAACGAGGGAACAGCTTTTGCAGACCGCCCTGTTTTTCCGCGGCCTGTTTTATACCGCTAAGGATTTGATTTTCATCGGCGGGCAGATTTTAGGAATGTTAGACAGCTTTTTCGGGCAGGTCGAGGAAGAAGAATTCATGGAGCTGCTGCCGGAGCTGCGGATGGCGTTTACGTATTTTACTCCGGCCGAAACGGATAAAATTGCCGGGATGGCGGCAGGACTGCATGGAAAGAAGCGAGAGGATATCACAGAACGGACGGAGGTTCTCCCGGAATGGTATACGTATGGCAAGGAGCTGGACGAATATGCCAGAGCGTGTATGTTTTAGTCGGTATAACATTTTGGAATTGGATAGCGGTGATAGAAGGGAGGGAGAAACGAAATGGCAGACGAGCAGGATATGTTAAACCGGTGGCGGCTGGTTTTAGGAAAATATGCGGCAGGACAGATTTCCTTTGGAGGCGAGGGCGGAAGCGTCAAGCTGATGGATATGGAGCAAGTACTGGATTATCTGTATACGAGGGAATACGGCGAGGAACAGGGCATCAGAGAGGAACGGGGCGGCGGAAGCGAGGCCTCCCAGCCGACGGTGCCTCAGTGGCTTTCCAAGGTCAAAAAGCTGTTCCCGAAGCAGACAGTTGAGATTATGGAGCATCACGCCCTGGAAAAGTATGGAATGACGGAGCTGCTGACCGATCCGGAGGTGCTGCGGAAGCTGGAGCCGAACAAGGAGCTGCTAAAAACAATTCTGGAATTAAAGCATATGATGAAGGGCGAGGTACTCCAGCTGGCCAGAGAGGTCGTGCGGAAGGTCGCAGAGGAGATTATGAAAAAGCTTGAGCAGGATATTCAGAAATCCTTTTTCGGGAGACTTGACCGCAACTCCAGCAGTCCTGTCCGCTCGATCCGAAATCTGGATATGAAGCGGACGATCCGGATGAATTTGAAAAATTATGATACCGAGCAGAGTCAGCTTCTCTTAAAGCAGATTTATTTTAATTCCCGGATGAAAAAATACAACCAATGGCGTGTCATTATCTGTGTGGATGAAAGTGGTTCCATGCTGGATTCGGTCATTCACAGTGCTGTCATGGCCGGGATTTTTGCCAAGCTGCCGATGCTTGATACAAAGCTGGTGATTTTCGATACGAGTGTGGTGGATTTGAGCGGCTATGTGGACGATCCGGTAGAGACGTTGATGAGCGTCCAGCTAGGCGGCGGGACGAACATTGCCGGAGCGCTTTCTTACTGCGAGGGGCTGATTGATTTTCCGTACCGGACGATGCTGGTGCTGGTGACGGATTTGTACGAAGGCGGAGGCTATCAGAATCTGTACCGTGTCAGCAAGGGAATTATCGAAAGCGGAGCAAAGATGGTCGTGCTGACGGCGCTGGATATGGAGGCGAATCCGCAGTATGACCGTCATGCGGCGGCAGTCCTCGCCGGAATGGGAGCTTCGGTAGGCGCGATGACGCCGGAGGAGCTGGCAGGCTTTATAGCAAAGATAATCTGACGTAGAAAAAGGAAAAGAATGATGGGTAACTGGAAAGAATGGTTAGAGGAAATAGATGACGATTATCTGATCGGAATCGCCAACAAAGGGCTGGTAAAGCGTGCCTACAAGGACAAGGAAGCCGGGGACTACGAAGTGATGTCGATGGAGGAGGAAGCCCAGGTACGAGTAGGCGAGGAGACGGTGCAGGTGCGCTATCCTCTGGGGGAGAGCGGATGCTCCTGCCCTTCCCGGACGATTTGCCGCCATGTGATACTGGGAATCCTGGCCGTCAAGGAAAAGGCGCTGGCCGGAGGGACAGAGGCTGCCAGAGGAGCGAATGCTGCCGGAGGGACAGAGGCTGCCAGAGGAGCGAATGCTGCCGGAGGGACAGAGGCTG
>CASCWU010000010.1 GCA_949155905.1 uncultured Lachnospiraceae bacterium | reverse complement strand
TCGGTAGCGAAGGCATTAAATAAAAAATACGTGCGGATTTGCCTGGGCGGAGTACGCGACGAGGCAGAGATAAGAGGACACCGCAGAACCTATGTAGGCGCGATGCCAGGACGCCTGATTGCCGGTTTGAAAAGCGCCGGAGTTTGCAACCCGCTGATGCTCTTAGATGAGATTGACAAGGTCAGCAGCGATTATAAAGGAGATACCTCCTCAGCCTTGTTAGAGGTATTGGATCCGGAGCAGAACCGGAACTTTCAGGATCATTACGTAGAAATCCCGGTCGATTTGTCCAAGGTGTTTTTTATTGCGACAGCGAACGATATTCAGACGATTCCAAGGCCGCTCTTAGATCGGATGGAGATCATTGAGGTCAGCAGCTATACGCAGAACGAGAAGCTGCATATCGCCAAGGAGCATTTGCTGGCCAAGCAGCGGGAACAAAACGGCCTGAAAAAAAGCGAGTTGGTACTTACGGATAAGGCCTTGGCAGAGGTCATTGCCTCGTATACCAGAGAGGCAGGCGTGCGGAATCTGGAGCGCCGGATTGCGGCTATTTGCCGGAAGGCAGACCGAGAGCTGTTAGAGGGAAAGAAAAAATCCGTCCGGGTGACAGAAAAGAACCTCGAGACGTATCTGGGGAAGCCCAGGTACCGTGTCAATCCGGCCAATGAAAAACCGGAGATTGGAATCGTCCGAGGGCTGGCCTGGACAAGCGTCGGAGGAGATACGTTAGAGATCGAGGTCAATGTGATGCCGGGAAAGGGCGCCTTCCAGCTAACCGGACAGATGGGGGATGTAATGAAGGAATCTGCCCAGACCGGAATCAGCTATATTCGTTCGATCAGCGACAGCTATAAAATCGAAAAGCGGTTTTTTGAGCGGCATGACATTCATATCCATATCCCGGAGGGCGCCGTGCCGAAAGACGGGCCTTCTGCCGGAATCACCATGGCGACAGCTATGCTTTCTGCGATAACCGAAAAGCCGATACGCCCAGATTTGGCGATGACCGGAGAGATTACCCTGCGGGGAAGGGTGCTGCCGATTGGAGGGCTGAAGGAAAAGCTGCTGGCTGCTAAAATTGCCGGAATCAAGCTGGTGCTGGTGCCTAAGAAAAATGCCAGAGATTTGGAGGAGCTTTCGGAGGAGATCACAGACGGGCTGGAACTGCATCTGGTGGAGACAATGGAAGACGTATTAAAATATGCGTTTGCAAAGAAGCAGTGATATCCTAAGGGCATTGCAAAATAGAGAGAGCCTCTGGCAGAAGGCTTATGGTATCCGAAACCACAGGGGAGACATCAAATGTCTCCCCTGTGTTGATTCCGGTATTCACTTGGCGTCATATGCTCGATTTGTTTAAAAATCCGAATGAGCGGCTGGGTACTATAAAAGCCTACCTCACCGGCGGCATCCTTGATGCTAACACCGGATACAATCAGTTCTTTGGCTTTTTCTAAGCGAAGCCGGTTGATGCTCTCTAAAATGCCGATGCCCTTTTGTTCCTTATAGTTGCGGGAAAGGAAGGAAAGCCCTAAATGGAATTCATCGGCGATGACTCCGACGGAAAGAAGCGGCTCCTGGTAGTGCTCCTGGATATAGTCGGAGATCTGTTCAATGATAGTTTCCATTCGGGCAGAATCGGTTTCTGCGTCGGAAGCAGAGGGAGGAGAACTGTCAAGTGGGAGCGCGGCATCGTCTCCCGCCATCTGCTGCCAGAGATTGGAAAATAAAAGCTCTAGCTGCTTTTTATCGCCGTGCATCAGAGCAGAATAAAGCTGGTTGGAAAAAGAAACAGCATTTGCATGGATGTCTTGCTTTTTTGGATCGCTGTCAGCATCTAAGCTGGAAAGTGTAGTTTCCTCTGCAGAATGGACATAATTGCGGTAAAGAATCAATTCTTCAATGTCCTGGTAGCAATCGGCAATATGCTCTGCTCCCCTTCTCCGTGAGCTGATATGAATTGAAAGCAGAAGGCCGTAATGGATGCGGATAAAATCCTGAAGGCTGGAGGCAGCATGCATAAGGTTTTGCTGCAGCTCGAAAATCTCGTCCTCTTCGTTGACATTGATAAGAGCATAAAGCCGTCCGTCGGTTTCTCCGGAAAAGCTGGTATAATGCTTATTTAACAGCTCATCCAAACAGTTTTTGACGATAAAATATGCCATATCGACAATATCTGAGCCGATTTCCGAAGCCTGATCCATTCCGCAAAAATCCGTGATTTCGACGCTCATCAGAACAAAAGAGGACTTTGTCATAGCCTTTGACCAGGCGGTATTTTCCTGGAAAATGGCTTTTACCGGTTTGGCTTTTTCCTTAAAAAGACGATTCATCCAGGAATTGATCTTATCTGCCTGACCCTCCCGGAGAATACGGCGGTTATCCTGATAGGCGGAAAGCAATGCCTGGTAGGAGCTGCGGATAATCGAAAAGTCGTCGTGTTCTGGATGAATTTCCTGGCGGGAGTTTTTGGCCACCAGAGAAAGCAGATCGGCAACTGGCTGATAATTTCGTCTGGAAAACCAAAAGGCTAAGAGAATGCCAACTGCCGAGCCAAGCAATAGGTAAGCGCCCAGGCCTGCAAATAGCAGGAAGCCGGTGCGGAAGAAGGAAGAGGTGCTGACACTGTAAAAATAAATCGGATAGTCTTTACTGGAAAGACGAAGCGCCGATTTTCTGTTTTCTGTACGCCTGCCGTCGGCTGCCCAGGCCGTTTGCTGTCTGTAAAACCAGTCTGTCAGCTCAGGGGCATCCTGCGAGGCGGGAGAATAAAGCCTGCCCTCGCTGTCCTCTAAAAACAGCAGCGCATCGCTGGACTGGAATAGTTCGGTTAAAATCGTTTCATTGAAATAGACAGCGGTAAGGACAGAGGGAGAGGCACCACCATTTAGAGGAACCGCATACGTATAAAGCAGGGTGCCGTTTATAATATGGAGGCCGTTTTTGGTATAATCGGCCAGCAAAAGAAATTCCTCCGAGGTCATACCGAACATCGAAGCCTCTACGGATTCAAATGCCTCTATTTTATGGAATCGGTTTCTTGTCATCAAATAGCCGGTTTTCGGAAAGTAGAGCAGGATGTTGTTGAAATTTTTATTGGTAGAAATATGGATGCTTAAAATATCCTGCAGCTCCCTGGCCGTCAGCGTCTGACGGGTGGAAAAGCTGTTTTCCTTTTGGAAAAGCTCTAGCATGGATGTTCGGCTGTCGATAGAAAGTGCCTGGCTGGTGTTGACCGCATCCTGGAGCATATGCTCTATGGTCGTTTGAACCATCGTAAGCGTTTGTTGCTGCAGAGCATAAATTTCCTTGGTGGTATGGCTCTGATAAGCACGAAAGGTCAAAAAGGTCCCCAGCAGGAACGGGAGCGAAAACATCAAAATATAAGAAATCATCCAGGTGCGCAACGTTTTATTGATTTTGGGACGGTTTTTTTTGGAATTCATCAGGACATATCCTTCCTTTCCTGTATCCATCATTCTATTTTATTATTGTCCGAAAAGGAGCATTTGTCAATAGAAACCGAACGAACGCTTCTGTCTGGAGTTTGTCCGTAGAAAACAGACATTCTATAAGAAAAAATTATGATATATATAAGAAAAGACTATGGATATCCTATTGACACATTACCTTCCAGCGGCTATACTAAGTAGCAACATGAAAACCAACCATAAAAAGCCAAAAATGTCCGTGTATGGCCATATAGCATAGAGCCATAGCAGCGGCATAGAAGAGATGGCTTTCAATTAGGAGGAAAAAGAAATGGGAAAGATTGTTGCCGATGGAATTACCTTTGATGATGTGCTGTTGGTGCCGTCTTATTCTGAGGTCATTCCGAATCAGGTGGATTTGTCTACAAAGCTGACAGAAAAGATACGCTTGAATATCCCGATGATGAGCGCCGGGATGGATACGGTAACGGAGCATCGCATGGCGATTGCGATGGCCAGACAGGGAGGCATTGGTGTTATTCACAAAAATATGACGATTGCAGAGCAGGCAGAAGAGGTCGATCAGGTAAAGCGTTCGGAGAATGGTGTCATTACCGATCCGTTTTATTTATCGCCTGACCATACGTTAGAGGATGCTAATACGCTGATGGCAAAATTCCGCATTTCGGGGGTTCCGATTACAGAGGGTAAGAAGCTGGTTGGTATCATTACGAATCGGGATTTAAAGTTTGAAACAGATTTTACAAAGAAAATCCGGGAGTCGATGACCTCGGAGGGGCTGGTGACAGCCAGAGAGGGCATTACCTTAGAGGAAGCAAAGAAGATTTTAGGAGATGCCAGGAAGGAAAAGCTGCCGATAGTAGACGAGGAAGGGAATTTAAAAGGTCTGATTACAATTAAGGACATCGAAAAGCAGATTAAATATCCGTTATCGGCCAAGGATTCTCAGGGACGGCTGCTGTGCGCGGCCGGAGTAGGCGTGACGGCCAATATTTTAGAGCGGGTAGAGGCATTGGTCAATGCGAAGGTTGACGCGATTGTGATTGATTCGGCACACGGACATTCAGCAAACGTGATCCGTTGCGTCAGGATGGTAAAGGACGCGTATCCGGAATTAGACGTGATTGCAGGCAACATTGCGACAGCAGAGGCTGCCGAGGCATTGATTAAGGCAGGCGCCGATGCGATTAAGGTAGGAATCGGACCTGGCTCTATTTGTACGACGCGTGTGGTAGCCGGAATCGGTGTACCGCAGATTACAGCGATTATGGACTGCTACGAAACAGCAAAGAAATACGGGATTCCGGTGATTGCAGACGGTGGGATTAAGTATTCCGGCGATATGACCAAGGCGATTGCAGCAGGCGCGAATGCCTGTATGATGGGCAGTATTTTTGCAGGCTGCGACGAAAGCCCGGGAACGTTTGAGCTGTACCAGGGACGGAAGTACAAGGTATATCGCGGCATGGGTTCGATAGCAGCGATGGAAAACGGCAGCAAGGATCGGTATTTCCAGACCGATGCGAAAAAGCTGGTGCCGGAGGGCGTAGAAGGGCGTGTGGCCTATAAGGGAACCGTAGAGGATACTGTATTCCAGTTGATGGGTGGACTTCGTTCCGGGATGGGCTACTGCGGGGCGCCGGATATCGAAACGTTAAAGGAAACCGGACGGTTTATCAAGATTTCTGCCGCTTCCTTAAAGGAAAGCCATCCACATGATATCCATATCACGAAGGAAGCGCCAAACTACAGCACCGAGGAATAAAGCAAAGGGAACGAAACGGTAAAAAGAAGGGGGAAATCAGAAATGAAGCAATTATCCATTGTACAGGAGCTGGCAGGAAACTCTTATCCGGGCCGCGGAATCATCATTGGAAAGACGCCGGACGGCAAGCAGGCCGTTACTGCTTATTTTATCATGGGACGAAGCGAAAACAGCCGGAACCGGGTATTTGTCGAGGACGGGGAGGGGATCCGTACCAAGGCCTTCGATCCGGCCAAGCTAAAGGATCCAAGTCTGGTGATCTATGCGCCGGTACGGGTACTGGGGAATAAAACGATTGTTACGAACGGCGATCAGACGGACACCATCTATGAGCTGATGGACAAGCAGCAGACGTTTGAGCAGGCGCTGCGGACGCGGGAGTTTGAGCCGGATCCGCCGAACTATACGCCGCGGATTTCCGGTATCCTGCATATCGAGAACGGCAGCTTTAATTATGCAATGTCCATTTTAAAAAGCGACAACGGAAGCCCGGAGGGGTGCAATCGTTTTACTTTTGCCTATCATAACCCGGCAGCCGGAGAGGGACGCTTTATCCATACCTACCAGGGCGACGGGACGCCGCTGCCAAGCTTTGAGGGAGAGCCGAAGCGGATTGGAATTTCCGGCGGGATCGACGAATTTACCAAGCTGCTTTGGGAAAATTTGAACGAAGAAAATAAAGTATCGCTGTTTGTTCGGTATATCAATCTGGAGGACGGCACCTACGAGAGCCAGATTGTCAATAAAAACAAATGAAGGAATAGATAGAAAGAAAGGAACGGGTACGATAATGAAAGAATTAGAGCTGAAATATGGCTGCAACCCAAATCAGAAGCCTTCCCGGATTTATATGGAGGCAGGGGAAAACGGCGGAGAACTGCCGCTCCAGGTATTAAACGGCAAGCCAGGCTATATCAACTTTTTGGATGCGTTTAACGGCTGGCAGCTAGTCAGTGAGTTAAAGCGTGCGACCGGGCTTCCGGCAGCGACCTCCTTTAAGCATGTGTCTCCGGCCGGGGCGGCAGTCGGGCTTCCTCTGACCGAGGTAGAACGGAAAATCTACTGGGTAGAGGATTTGGGTGAGCTGACGCCGTTAGCAAGCGCTTATGCCAGAGCCAGAGGAGCCGATAGAATGTCCTCCTTTGGAGATTTTATTTCTCTTTCCGATGTCTGTGACGTAGCAACCGCAAAGATCATCAAGCGTGAGGTTTCCGATGGTGTGATCGCTCCGGGCTATGAGCCGGAGGCTTTAGAAATGCTCAAGGCAAAGAAAAAGGGCGCCTACAACATCATCCAGATCGATCCGTCCTACCGTCCGCGGGAGCTAGAGCGGAAGGAGGTGTTCGGCATTACCTTTGAGCAGGGCCGGAACGAGCTGGTGATCGACGAGCATTTTTTTGAAAACATTGTGACAGAGAATAAGGATCTGCCGGAATCGGCAAAGATTGACCTGGCGATTGCCATGATTACGTTAAAATATACCCAGTCCAATTCCGTCTGCTATGCAAAGGGCGGACAGGCAATCGGAATCGGAGCCGGACAGCAGAGCCGTATCCATTGTACGAGACTGGCCGGAAACAAGGCGGACAACTGGTTTTTACGTCAGTCTCCGCAGGTATTGGGACTGCAGTTTGTAAAGAAACTGGGACGTGCAGATCGCGACAATGCGATTGATGTCTATATGAGCGACGATTATATGGATGTGCTGGCAGATGGAGTCTGGGAACAGACCTTTGCCGTAAAGCCTCCGGTTTTTACCAGAGAGGAAAAGCGTGCCTGGTTAGACCAGATGACCGACGTAGCGCTCGGTTCCGATGCGTTCTTCCCGTTTGGCGACAACATCGAGCGCGCGCATAAGAGCGGTGTGCGCTATATCGCACAGCCAGGCGGTTCGATCCGGGACGACAATGTAATCGAAACTTGCAACAAATACGGAATTGTGATGAGCTTTACCGGACTTCGGCTGTTCCATCATTGATTCATTCCTGGTGATGCCAGCCATCATTGGTATGAGATTTTTTAAAAACTCCCCCGTCTACCACAGAAAAGGCAGCAAAGCAGACTGTGGGACTGGGGGAGTTTATTTCCATTAAAAGCCCATTGCTTTCTGCCGGCGCTTCAGCCAGCCGCCGTGCAGATAGTAGATCAGGAAGGCCAGCGAGGTAATGCTCCAGGTGATCGGGTAGCTGGCGCTGACCATGTTGACAGTCGGGTGAAGCGGGACAAAGGCCAGCACCCAGACGACACGCAGGCCGCAGACGCCTACGGCGGTAATGATCGTCGGAATCAGCGAATCTCCGGCTCCTCGTACCGCACCGGACAAAATCTCAATACAGACATAGGTGATATAAAAAGGAGCGAGGAAACGGATCATCGGCACGCCGATTGCTATGACTGCGGTGTCATTGGTAAAGATTTTCAGTAAGAAGCCGCAGGAGGCGTAGACAAACAGGCTGAGCAAAATAGAGGCGCCCATCGCCATCGAAAGACAGATCCGCACACTTTTTTTCATCCGGTCAAATTTTGCGGCGCCGAAATTCTGTCCGACGAAGGTAGTGATAGAGATGCCGAAGGCGTTGATGATCATCCAGAAAACGCCGTCGATTTTGCCGTAGGCTGTCCAGGCGGCTACCGTATCCGTGCCGAAGGAGTTGATATTGGCCTGTATTAACAGATTGGAAAGGGAGTACAGCACCGACTGAAGTCCGGCCGGCAGTCCGATCCGAATGATATTGCGCAGGATATAAGAGGTAAAACGGATTTTCTTTAAGGAGAGCCGGTAGGAGGCGTCTGACCGGATTAGGGTAAAGACGACGAGGGCAGCAGACAAAAGCTGTGCCAGCAGGGTGGCAAAGGCCACGCCAAATACTCCCATACGGAATACGGCGACAAACAGGTAATCCAGGACGATGTTGGCGATACAGCAAAAAATCAAGAAATAAAGCGGATGCCTGGAATCTCCTATCGCCCGTAAAATACCAGAGCCGATATTATAAATCAAAACGCCGATGATGCCGATAAAATACATACGGGTATACAGCAGTGCATCCTCCATAATGTCTGCCGGAGTACCTAAAAGACGCAGCACCATCGGGGAAATCGGCAATCCGATAGCCATGATAATGGCACCACTGACTAAAGAAAGCGCAATCGCAGTATGTACGGCATTGCTTAGATCCTCTTCCTTTTTTGCTCCGAAATATTGGGAGATAATGACCGTGGCGCCGGAAGAGAGGCCGACGAAAAAGCCGACTAACAGGTTGATAAGCGTTCCGGTAGCGCCGACTGCAGCCAGAGCGCCCTTTCCGACAAAGCGTCCGACAATGATCGCGTCAGCCGTGTTGTAGAGCTGCTGAAAGAAGGTACCGAATAAAATCGGGAAGAAGAAAATCAGAAGCTGCTTCCAGATTACGCCTTCTGTGATGCCGTTTTCAGACGGCAGATGTTTTACTTGTTTCATCGTTTTTGTTTCCTCCTCTGTTTGGTGTTCGGTTTTGCGAAAGCCAGAATAGTCTATCACATTTTGAGGAAAAGGAAAAGAGGGAAAAAGAAAAAATAAGCGCAGCACAAAAAGAAAGGTGTGTAAAAAAGATGAAAAGACAACTGGGAAAATTATTAAAAAGCGTCCGGGAGGAACGAAATATCAAAAAGGAACCGTTGTGCAGCGGACTTTGTACCGTAGAGGAATTAGATCGGATTGAGGCAGGAGAAGATCCGGATGTGGAGTTGATCTTGCTGCAGGCTTTGTTTGAACGAGCTGGGACATCGCTTAGCAGATATTTACAATAAGAAAGAAAAGGAAGGATAAGGGGAGGAAACGAAGCATGGGGACGATTGGTTCTATTTTATTTCAGCAGATTTTAGTGATGTTTTTATTGATTGCGGTAGGTTATGTGCTGTTTAAAGGAAGGCTGGTCAGTATTGAGGGGAGTAAGACGTTAAGCAACATTCTGCTTTATGCGGTATCGCCTTGCCTGATTATCAACGCCTACAGCATCGAGCGTACACCGGAGCGAGTAAGCGGAGTATTGATTTCCTTTGCGCTGGCGGCGGTAGGGCTGCTGCTGTCCATTCTCGTATCCCGTCTGATGTTTGGAACAAAGAAGCGCAGGGAATCTCATAGCCTGGAGCATTTCGGGACGGCCTTTTCCAATGCCGGGTTTATCGGAATTCCTTTGGTACAGGCGGCCTTAGGGGAGGAGGCAGTTCTGTATGTGTCTGCCTTTGTGGCATTTTTAAATATCCTGCAGTGGACGTATGGGGTAGTGGTGATAACGCAGAGCCTAGAGGCGATACGCCCGAAAAAGATTTTTCAGAACCCGGTTATCCTCAGTATGGTGCTTAGTATGCTGATTTTCTTTTTTCGGATTCCCTTGCCGGAGGTGTTAGGGCGGACGATTGCCTATGTCGGAAATCTGAACGCTCCGCTGGCCATGATGATTTTAGGAACCTATCTGGCACAGACCAAGCTAAACTCTATTTTTTTGGTTCCCCGTCTGTATATGGCCTCCTTTCTCCGCCTGGTAGTGATTCCGCTTTTGACGATAGCGGTATTCTGTCTGGTGCCGGATACTTTTTTTGAGGCTAAGATGGCGACTCTGATTGCCGCCAGTGCGCCGATAGGAGCGAATGTGGCGTTATTTGCCCAGCTAAACGGAAAGGATTATACCTATGCGGTCAAAGAGGTTTGCCTGTGTACGCTGTTTTGCTTGTTTACAATGCCGTTTGTGATGAGTTTTGCAGAATGGTTATGGAAATAACAGGGAAATGCTGTAAAATAAAAATTATCGAATTTGTGTTGACAAATCAGAAAAATCTGTTATAATAATCCTTGCAAGTTGGCACTGCGGAAATGGCGGAATGGCAGACGCGCATGGTTCAGGTCCATGTGTTGGCAACAACATGAGGGTTCAAGTCCCTTTTTCCGCACGAGTAAAAGGCTCCCTTTTGTGAGGGAGCCTTTTCTTTTTATGCACACGCCCGCATAGGGAATTTAGTTGCTGGCAGTAGGAAAGCCATCTTTAGAATAGGCGCTAGATTTAGAAAAGGGGGAGTATTTTATGGTAAGGGCAATTTATCCGGGAAGCTTTGATCCGGTGACGTTAGGGCATTTAGACATTATCCGCAGATCGGCGGCATTGGTGGATGAACTGATCATCGGGATTTTGGTCAACAAGGGGAAAACGCCGATGTTTACCCAGCAGGAGCGGCTGGAGATGCTTTTGGAGACAACGAAGGAGATTCCGAATGTGACGGTCAAAACCTTTGATGGGATGACGGTAGATTTTGCCCGTCAAAATAATGCTAAAATCATCATTCGGGGACTGCGGGCCGTGACGGATTATGAGGTAGAGATGCAGATTGCACAGACGAACCGGAATGTTCACCCGGATGTAGAGACGATGTTTTTGGCCACCAGCCTGGAGTATGCGTTTTTAAGCTCTACGATTGTGAAGGAGGTAGCATCGTATCATTCGGATGTGTCGAACTTTGTACCGTCCTGCGTGCAAAAAAAACTGGAAGAAAAATTCTTATAAGTCCCTTTATTTTCTGATAGTTTTATGCTATACTGTAATTACCACAAAAGATGGGAAACAGAACAGCGCTTTTTGGCGGTTTCCTATAATGTTAGGAATGGAGGTATTGGTATGAACAAAATCATTACAATCAGCAGGCAGTTTGGAAGCGGTGGACGTGAGATTGGTGAGAAGCTGGCAAAGTCATTGGGAATACCATTCTATGACAATGAGATTATTACCAGGGCAGCCAAAGAAAGCGGTTTTGCAGAGGCCGCCTTTGAGAAGGCAGAATCCAGGGCGACGAACAGCCTCCTATATTCGATTGCCATGGGGATGAACGCGTATGGCAGCCAGGACATGGGCTATACGAACCTGCCGTTAGACGACAGGATTTATCTGGCACAGTCCAATGTGATCCGCAAGGTCGCAGAGGAAGGCCCATGTGTGATCGTAGGCCGCTGTGCGGACTACGTATTAAAAGAAAGAAACGATGTGATCAATGTCTTTATCTGGGCGACACTTCCGTTCCGTGTCGAGCGTGCCATTCGGATTGATAAGGTCAACCCGGTCAAGGCAGAGGATGCCGTCCTGCGGATGGACAAAAGACGTGCGAATTATTACAGCTATCATGCCAACGACAAGTGGGGCAAGGTATACAATTACCACCTTTCCATCCAGAGCGACTTCGGCGGCATTGATAAAACCGTAGAGGTAATCAAGCTGTTCGTGGAGCATGAAAGTGAATGAAGCTAAAGGATAAAATGAATCCCAAGTATACCCAGATAGCGGTGTATGTGATTGTAACGGCAGGCATCATCTATTGCCTGAGCCTGGCAGCCAACAACCTGATGGAGATTTTGGGTGTGCTTGGGAGAATACTGGGCTGGCTGTTTGGTGTGTTAAAGCCGGTCGTCCTGGCGTTTGCCCTGGCCTATTTGCTAAAGCCAATCGTAGACTTTTTCCAGGATAAATTTGAAAACGGCAGATTGCTTCAGATCCCCTGGCTGGCAGCCAGAAGGAGACGGATTACAGGAAAGGGCAAAAAAAGCAAACGAGGACTCGCGGTTTTTGCGACTATGCTGTTGATTATGCTAGTGCTTGTCCTGATCATTTCCCTGCTGATCTCTTCGATTACCAAGCAGGCGCAGTTTGCCGGTGTGGATGAGCTGGTAGAGCTTTTAAACGGCTATGCGGCGAATCTGACGGATTTTTATAACAGTGTGATGAATACGCTGCAGGGACTCAACATCGAATCAGAGACGCTGCAGGAGTATTTACAGAGCGCAGGCGGTTATATAGCAGGACTGATTCAAAAATTCGGCCTGGGATTGGTCAATTCCCTGACCAACATTTCCGGTGTTGTGACGACGTTTTTATTTACTTTGGTGATTGGGATTTATTTTCTGATCGACGGGCAGATGCTGATGGCGTATTGGAACCGGGTGCTGCGGGCGCTGTTCAGCGAGCGTTGGAACCGGCACTTTCATCAGTTTGCCCAGGATGCGGATACCGTATTTTCCGGCTATATCAGAGGACAGCTGATGGATGCCTTTGTGATGATGATATTGATCAGCATCGTGCTTTCGGTAGCAGGAGTAAAATTTGCCGTTGTGATTGGTATTTTTGCTGGAATCGGGAACCTGATTCCTTATGTCGGTCCTTTTATCGCTTACATTTCTACGGTCTTGGTTTGTTTGCTGGACAGCGATTGGAAAAAGATGGTGATTTCAATCATTCTGCTTCTGATCGTCCAGACGATTGACGGCAACCTGATCGGGCCGCGGCTGTTAAGCTCGAGCATCCATATTCATCCGTTGCTGGTGGTGGTTTCTCTCTTTTTCGGAAGCGCGATTGGCGGCTTGCTGGGGATGTTGCTGGCAGTTCCGGTAGGAGCCTTGGTGAAGGTACTGTTTAACCGGATGATAGAGCTAAACCTGAAGAGAAGAGGACTTGCAGAGGGGGAGAGGGTTGATCCGGGAGGAGGAGCGCCTTCTTATGAAACTCATTCAGAAAATAACAGATAAGCTCGAACCAATAGAGACAGGGGTATATGCCATTTTATAGCATATGCCCCTGTTAAGCTATGTGCCAGGGGTCAGATCCCTTCGGGAAGTCTAACGGCTGGAAAGATGGCTGATGTTTTTGATCAGCACGGAGATCGTCCCGTCTGGATTGGTAATAAATTCTACATGGTTTTTGTTGTTGTATTCTTCCATTGGAATATTGATTTCAATTCCGGTGTCGGTAGTTAAAAACTGTTTTTCATATTTTTTTAAGGTGGAGGGATGGGAGGGTCTGACCTCTTCATCTGTCATATGATATTTTTCCAGCTTTTCTGTAAACTCCTCCTGAATTTCCGGGATGCTGCCATAGAGTTTTTCGCCAATAGATTCCGGAATTAGAGAGCCTTGTTCTAAAATATCGTTGTGGATGACGCTTTTGGCCTCCATCTGTTTATCCAGGTCATCCTCAAAAAATTTTTTGTTGATTTGTTCGACTGCCTTGGTGACAATGCCAAGCTTGGTTTTTTGAGACATCTGGGTGGTGCATTCTAAAAACCGTTCGGAAAAATAGTATTGTTTTTCTCCGTTGATTTCATATTTTTTTTCGGTTAAAAGAAGGCTGTAGTCGGACAGATCCAAAAAGGCTGCCTCCGAAAGTTTGCCGGAGCCGGGCAAAGCAGCCCGTTGTTTGACGACGTCGTTGCTGTTTCCCTCCTCTGCCGTTTCGGTATAATGAACATAGTATTCCCGATAATTCATTTTCAGGACAGCCAGGAAAAGACGGCTCTCCAGTTGATAGGTGACAAAAAAGAGATCGCCTGCCGGGATGGTAATATTTTGATTCATCAGCGGATAGAGGTTGGCGGCAAGGTCACGGCTGACCGGCAAAAGCTCCTCCTCTGTAAAGCCCTCCAGACGTTTTCGGACTTGAGATCCTTCCAAAAAGCGGCATTTTTTCGTATCGTCGCTCGAAAGAATCCGAACCATATGGTTTTTCAGGAAATCGTTTAGCTCTGGATTCAGATTCAAAAGCGTGTCGGAAAGAACCGGCATACCAACGGTGCTGTCTAAAATATGTAATACCGCGTTGCGCAGGATGATATCGTCATAGCTCATAGCAATGTCCTCCTTCTATTCTTATCATTGTTATTATACGAAAAGAAGAGAACGGCTTCAAGAAATATTTGAAAAAATTTCTGGGACAGTGAAACATTTTAAGAAGAAACGGCGTCATATATTATAGAAGGGGGTTGGCCTTGCAATCGTAAAAAGTCCTTATAAAATTAAGGAATTTGTAAGAAATATGTATCGCATTAGTAACAATTAGGGAGTATGATGGAAGCTGACGAGCGTGCCGGGATTCTCCATCAAAAAGAGCAGATAGGTTTGGCGGTTTTGATAGGTTCAGAATACTGGAGCGTTTTGGAAGGGAGAGGCGGTGAGAATATGGAAACAGAAAAAAAAGAGGAAAAAACGGCGAAAAAAAAGGAAAAAAAGAAAGAAAAGCAGCCGGAAAAGGTGATTGAAGTAAAAGGCGTCCGTAAAATCTACCGAATGGGAAAGGAAAAAATCTATGCGGTGGATAACGTCAATTTTGAAATTTTAAAGGGTGAGTTTTGCTGTCTGCTGGGTACTTCCGGTTCCGGGAAATCCACTCTGTTAAACCTGATGGCAGGAATAGAAAAGGCAACCAAGGGAGATATCCTGATCAAAGGGCAGAATATACGAAGGATGAGCGAAAATGGCCTGGCAAAGTTCCGTCAGAAGTATCTGGGCTTTGTCTTTCAGTCGTATAACCTGATGGGTTCGATGAACGCTCTGGAAAATGTAGAGTTTCCGCTGGTGTTTAAACGGGTGAGGCCGAAAAAGCGAAAGGAGCTGGCGATGGCCATGCTCAAGCAGGTAGGGTTAGGAGCCAGGTTAAACCATAAGCCAAAGGAAATGAGCGGCGGCCAGCAGCAGAGAGTCGGGATTGCCAGGGCGTTTGTGGCGAACCCGGAAATCGTCTTTGCCGATGAGCCTACCGGAAACTTGGATACCAAGACAGCGATGGAGGTTATGGATTTGATTCATGGCCTGGCCAGGAGGAACCATCAGACTATCGTGATGGTGACGCACGATCCAAGATTGGCAGAATACGCCGATAAAATCATACATATCCTGGACGGGAAAATCCAGAGCGTAGAAGTGAAAAAGTCGATGGAGGAGATTGAAGCAGAGGCAGAAGCCGAGATTCAGGCTTATAAGGAGCTGCAAAAGCGGAAAAAGGAGGAGCGGAAACGGAAGCTGGCTGAGCTGCGGCAGGGGAAGGGCGTTACAACTAATGAAGTAGCCGCGGCAGATTCAGTAGTTACGGCATCTCAGGTGGCTCCGAAAAGAGTAGAAGCAGGGACGGCACAGGAACGCTTGCCGGATCAGTCTGCGGCAGAAAACGGGCAGGATAGAACAGAACAGGAGAAAACCGGGACAGATTCCTGAAAGCTCCCGGATAAGGCAATGCTGAAGGAAGATTACAGAATTTATGAGAAAGGTGAGGAAAAGGATGAGAAGCAAAAAGAAATGGGCAGCGGTGGTGGTGCTACTGGCAGTGGTGTTGACAGCGGTAGCCCCGGGAGTGACATCAAGGGCGAGTGGGGATTTTCCGAATGAAGCAACAAAACCAGAGGCAGTTGTGACAGAATTACTAAGCCCTTTTGAGGGAAAACCAGGAGAGACTATTCAGATTACACTGCCGATAAAGGCAAGTAAATATACCATTCGGAAACCCGTTATTTCTTTAGAGTTAAAGGGAGAAGTTGAACGGGAAACAGAAAACGGAACAGAAACCAAAAAAGTGGATTTACCGTTTGAATTGGTATCAGACTTTAAATTTGCCAGGGATGATGTAAAGGATGGTACGATTATTCAAAATATTGTGATGGGTAAGACGACTTATGTGACATTTTCTTTGAAAATCAAAGAAAGCGCCAGAAAAGGTGACTATAATTTAGGAAAAATGTTATTTGTGACAACAGATAGTTTTAATGACTATTGGGAGGTGGAATTGACACAGAAGCCTTCTATTAAAATCCGCGTCACCGAGGAACGCCGTCTGCCGGAATTCCGAATCATTGAGCAGGATGTACCGGATTCCATCAAGCCGGAGGACGAGTTTTCGATTGGCTTAAAGTTTCAGAATGACGGGGAACTTTCTGCTTCTGACATTAAGATCCGCCTGACCGGGGCAGAGGAAAGCGGCTTTATTCCGCAGGAGCTTTACAATACGATAGAGGCCAATATTTTGCAGCCGGGCGGCACGGTCAATGCAGACTTTGCTTTTAAGGCAGCCAAAACGATGCAAAGCGGGGTAAAGAGCCTAAAGGCAATCATTGATTTTACTTTGGATGATGGGACGACGTATCAGAAGGAAACGCCTTTTTACATTGAAGCCGCTGATAAGGAGCCTGTGAAGGTGACGGAGAATTCAGACGTGCAGCTTGTAAAAACCACCTGTCCAAAGAGTGTAAAGCCGGACGGGGAGGTAAACATCCGTCTGCAATACAAAAATAAGGGCGAAGATCCGGTGACGGATGTAAAGGTGCAATTAGGCGGCTACAGCGAAGCAAACCTGATTCCGAATTTTATTTATGATACGGTAAATTTGGGCGAATTAGAGGCAGGAAAGGCCGGAACGGCGGAGTTCAGCCTGACGGCTGCGAAGTCTTTGACAGCCGGGACCAAGACCTTGACGGCTAAAGTAACCTATAAAGCCCCGGACGGCACAGTCTATGACAATACAGTCTCTTTGTTTATCGAAGGGCAGGTAGATGAGAAGAAGGAGGATGGCGAAGGCACGGATATGGAACTGGTTTCCGCCAGCTATCCAAAACGGATTGGCGCCGAGCAAAGCCTCAGCATCCGTTTGCAGTATCAGAATGTCGGAAAGAAAAAAGTAACCGGAGTAAAGGTACAGCTAGGCGGCTACAGTGAAGCAGGCTTTATCCCGAATTTCCTGTATGATACGGTAGATCTGGCTGATTTGGAGGCAGGAAAGAGTGCGATTGCTTCCTTTAGCTTATCCTCGGCGAAAAGCTTTACCGCAGGAACCAAAAATCTGACAGCAAAGGTGACATATACGCTGCCGGACGGATCGACCTGCCACAATACGACCTCTTTGTTTTTAGAGGGAGAGGTTGAGGAAGAGAAAAAGCCGGTGACGAACAGTATGCCTAAGCTTTTGGTACAGGATTACAACCTGGGTGTGGAAAAGCTGATGGCGGGATCGGAATTTATTTTCCAGTTTAATGTACAGAATACCCATAGCTCTGCAGTAGCGGACAATATCAAAGTAACCGTTTCCTCAGAGGACGGCACCTTTTCGATTGTAGAGGGCAGCAGCAGCTTCCTGATTCCGACTATCGGAGCCGGAGAGGTAGAATCGTGTGAGATTCCGTTAAAGGTAAAGGGAGATGCCGCGACCGGCGGTTATGATTTGGCGATTAAATTTGAATACGAATATGCGGCAAAGGATGAAAACGGAAATGATATTTCTAAGTCGGATTCTCTTGATGAAAAGCTGAAAATCCCGGTTTATTCCAACGACCGTCCGATGGTCAGCAACATTATGGTAGGCTATTGGGAGCCGCCTCGGTTCGGGGAACTGACAACGATGAGCTTTGAGTTCTACAACATGGGAAAATCTCCTCTTTATAATGTAACGGCTACCGTAGAAGGAGACTTTGATGCTGCCGGAAGCATGGTCATGATCGGAAACGTAGATCCAGGAACCGGAAAGTCCTGGGAGTTAAATGTAACCCCGATGGTGGAGGGCTTTGGAACCGGTACGCTGCATATTTCCTATGAGGACAGCAACGGTAATATTTCGACCTTTGACGAGAGCTTTGAAAGTGAGATTCAGGTGATTGACAATACTCCGATTGATCCGGGCTTTAATGACCCGAACGGCGGAATGATAGATGTAGACGGAAACGGGGTATCCAATACGAAAAAGCCGATTCTTCCGGTGTGGGCGTTTGTGCTGATTCAGGTGGCTCTGGTACTGATTGCTCCTTTGGTAACGAAGAGTATCATCATCAAGGCTTATAAGAAAAAGCAGTTAAAGCGCCTGGATGAAGAGCTGGATTAAAGCAAAGGACGGAAACCGTTGGAAAAACGAAAAGCAGAAGGGAGTATGCAGAAATCATGAAATGGATGATAGATGAAGAGTTTAATGTGACAGTAGTCCTGCCGACAGCCGTAGCCATACCGGAGGGCAACGTCAGCAGTGATACCAGTGCTGCGGATACGGGTAACAGCATTATGACATTGCCGGCCGAGAATGAGACGCTTCCGGCCGAAGGAGATACCGGAGTAGCAGGCGGAACGGAAGGCGGTGAAGGTCTGACCGGAGACGGGACTGGAGATGCTGGAGTGACAGACGGAACAGAAGGCGGAGAAGATCTGACCGGAGACGGGACTGGAGATACCGGAGTGACAGATGGAACAGAAGGCGGAGAAGATCTGACCGGAGACGGGACTGGAGATACCGGAGTGACAGATGGAACGGAAGGCGGAGAAGATCTGACCGGAGACGGAACAGAAGGCGGTGACGTCGGAATCGATCCTGGAATCGGCGGTGATATGATAGACGGTGACATGGGAATGATGGGCGACGATATGGGCATGATGGGAGACGGCATGGATATGATGGAGGGTGCAACGGGTGTGAAGGATCCGATTTTATCCAGTTGGCCATTCGTGATCGGAATTTCCGTGCTGGCATTGGCAGTTGGCGTCGGCCTTGGTGTTCTTTGGGCAAAGCTAAAGATTAAAAAAGGAATTGATCTGTATGAAGATTAGTGATTTAATGAAAATGGGCCTTCGTAATCTGGGCAGACGGAAGGCAAGGACGGCGCTGACTATCGTCGGAGTGGTGATCGGTACGATTTCCATTGTTGTTATGTTTTCCATCGGTATCGGGATGAACACGAACTTTAAAAAGCAGGTCATGGAGCTAGGAAGCCTGACGGCTGTCACCGTATCCAAATATCAGGATGTCATTGACGATAAAGGAAATTATGTGGACTGGAAGGAGCAGGCATTAAATAACGATCTGATCCAGCAGATTCAGCAGATGGAGCATGTGAAAACCGTATCTCCGGTTATCAACGGAAATGCCCGTCTGGTGGCCAATGGAAAATACGAATGTACGATGGGCGTTCAGGTCATGGATTCCGCTACCTTTGAAGCCTTTGATTTTCCGGCGCTTTCTGTCGGAAGCTATGAGGTTGGTGAGGATGATGATATACCGACCGTCTGGATTGGAGCGAATGTTTTGGATAACTACTTTTATAATCCAAATGCAATGCGTTATGAGGAGGTAAAGGTAGAGCCAACCGATAAGATTCGCCTGACGATTCAGAATTGGGAGTTTCAGCTAGAAGAAGGAAAGCGTGCCAGAGAATACGAGGTCAATATCGCGGTATTTGAGCAGACGGACAACTGGGAATATGACGGCTCGATCTATATGGATCAGAAGCAGTATGAAAAGCTGTACCGGGAATATATGCGGAATTTAAAGGTGGCCGACCGGAAAAAGGCAGAAAAGCAACTGACGGATTATAACAGCATTAAGGTAAACGTAGATAATGTAAACAACGTAGAAAAGGTACAGAATGCGATTAAGGAGCTGGGCTTTTTCTCCTCTAGTCTGACGAACCTGACCAAGCCGATGGAGGAAACCTCCAAAATGCTGCAGATGGTATTGGGCGGCGTCGGCGCGGTGGCGATGCTCGTTTCAGCAATCAGTATTGCCAATACGATGGTTATGTCTATCTACGAGCGGACAAAGGAAATCGGTGTTATGAAGGTATTAGGCTGTCTGGTACGGGATATCAAAAAGCTTTTCCTTTTTGAAGCGGCGATGATTGGGCTGTTAGGCGGAATCGTCGGTATCATCCTAAGCTATGCCATTTCCTATGCGATCAACAAATTTGGGGCTCCGCTTTTCCAGGCGCTGATGTCCGGAAGCTCGGTCGGCTATGGGCAGGAGGTCGCCAATACTGCCTTTTCGATCATTCCGTTCTGGCTTCCGTTTCTGGCGGCGGCCTTTGCAATGAGCGTCGGTATTGTGTCCGGTTACTATCCGGCGAACCGGGCGACAAAAATTAGTGCAATCGAAGCAATGAAGAGTGAATAAGGTGCTTTTAACGGGACTAAGCCGAACAGAGTTCGGCTCCATCAGGAGAAAAAAGATGAAGGATAAGATTGTGAAAACACAGTATGGAGCGGTAAGCGGTATCGCTTCGGATACAGAAGGTGTTGTATTATTTAAGGGGATTCCTGTCGGGGCAGATACGACAGGACAGAATCGCTTTCGGGAGCCGCAGCCGGCCGCTTCCTGGGAAGGCGTGCGGGTGTGCGATACCTGGCCGGATCGGTTTTTGCAGGAGCTGGCCGGACGCGAACCAGGAAGCTTTTGGGGCGATGAATTTTATTACGACGAGTATCATAACCCGGGCAACAGTGAAAACGGACTGGCGGTCAATGTATTTGCACCAGAGAAATGCTGCGGCGAATCGGCAGAAAAGACAGAGCCGCTTCCGGTTTTTGTATACATTCATGGTGGCGGCTTCAGTGCGGGCTATGCGTCCGAGGTAGAGTTTAATGCCAGTCATCTGGCGGCGCAGGGCGTCGTTGTCGTGCTGCTGCAGTATCGTCTCAGTGCGCTTGGCTGGCTGGCACTGCCGGAATTGTCTGCTGAAAATGAGCATGGTGTATCTGGGAATTATGCAGTATTGGATTTGGTACATGGGCTGAAATGGGTACGAGATAACATCGCCGGGTTTGGCGGGGAGCCTTCTAAGGTGACGATTGCCGGACAGTCTGCCGGGGCGATGGCTGTCACCTGTCTGCTGCGTACTCCGCTGGCAAAGGGGTTGTTTGGGGCAGCGATTGTGCAGAGCGGCTTTAACGGCTTTCTCAATGTTGGTACAATGAAAACAGAGATTCCGACCTTAAAGGAGGCGGAAGAGAAAAATGCGGCTGCCTTAAAGGAAATCTTTGGCCGTGAGGTGACGATAGAAGAGCTTCGTGCGCTTTCCAGTGCAGACTTTTTAAAGCCAGGCCCGAATGCAAAGCCGGGTATGGGCGGACAGCCGATGACACTGCTGCAGGAAATCAGCCAGGCGGTCGGTCATATGGTGATAGATGGCTATGTCTTTACTGAGGAATCATTTAACCTGTTAAAGCCGGGCAATTTAGAGGGAATCCAGATTATGATGGGCGGAACCTCCGATGAAGCGACCTCGTTATTCGGTGATTTTATCAGCCAGATGGGGATTACCCCAGAGAACGCGGCACAGCGGCTGGAGGAAGAATATGGTTCCGGCTGTGCGGCACATTATCCGACCTCCACGAAGGAGGAGGCGGAGGCAGCCGTGATGCGTGTGCAGAGCGATCAGTGCTTGCAGAAATACCGCTTGACGGCAGCCTTGACAGAGGAAAACCAGGCGCATGAAACATATGTCTATTATTTCCGTCAGGTGCCGCCGGGACGCAATGCCGCTTTTCGGGGAGCTTATCATTCCTCCGAGCTGTGGTATATGTTTGATTCCATCAGAGAGGGTGCGGCACACCGCGAATGGAGGCCGGAGGATTATGAGACGGCAGAGCTGATGTCTACGTATTGGATGAATTTTGTCAAATATGGCAATCCAAACGGAGAGTCGCCGGAAGAAGCCGGACACACGGCAAGCGGGAAGAAAATGGCGGTCTGGAAGCCATGCCGGAGGGAAGATGGTCTGCCGTTTTTGGATCTGGCAGGCGGGACTTCCCGGATGATTCAGGAAACGGATTACCCGGAACGTGACCAGTATCACAGAAGCTGGCTGGAGGAACAGCTATCTGGTAAATAATCCGTAAAAGAAAAAATAAGAAAAATGAAATTTATGCTTTACTTTTTCCCGGAGTGTGTTATAATGGTAAAGGTAAAGCAGACGCGGATATAGTTCATTGGTAGAATATCAGCTTCCCAAGCTGAGGAGGCGGGTTCGATTCCCGTTATCCGCTTTTGTAAAAGAAAAAGAAGCTTTTGTGAGAAAGCTTTTTTTTTGATCAAATCCAGGAGGCAGAGGCTTTGGGAGATAGGAGGAAATGGTGAAACGGATAGAAGCACTATATGAACAGATGGCAGAAATGGCGGACGAAGATTTATATTTGATAGAACCAGAATTTTGCAGAGAATTGTATTATCATATTCCTACAGAACTTGGTTCTGCGGAACTTTGTTCCATGAACCAAAGTTTCGTGAAACAAGGCTCTGTAGAACGAAGGCCGGCGTGCGTTACCGCTTTTTTGACGATTGTAAACTGGTTTGCCATGTCCCAAAGAAGCGGGGTGTGGACCTTTTACGAGGCGACTGATCCGAACGAAATAGAATTAACGATACAGTTTTTAACGGAAAGAGGCGACAGGGAGCTTGCTTCTATTTTCCGCTATGGAGCGCATGATTACCAAAATCCCAAATATGCGGGAAACTGGAAGTATCCAGAGGAATGGATCGAGGAGGCAAGAGAAATCGATCAGTGGATAACCGAGCATGAAACCTGGCTGTATAGATGGGAACGCGGATTATTGCTGGAGAATCAGACGTTGCTTTGTTCTCTGGCTTTTGAGAAAGAGTATAATTTAAGGAAGTGAACAGTTGCCCGAGTGAGTCTATTTTTTTATCTTGCATTTTACCGTCAATTATGTTACTATAGCATTCGACAGATATTATGGTAGAGGTGCATTTTCCATCAGTATGCTTCTGGATGTGACAGACACAGAGGAAGGAGGCAGAAAGGGGACAATGCCGAAGGGAAGATCTTCTGAAAAGTCTGAACTGGGCGCATAGTGAAAAACTATGTGACTGTCAACGCCAGCAGCCCGGCGTTGGAGCGCTACCTGAAGAAATATCGAAACAGCCTTTGAGCAGATAGATTCTTTAGGAGCCGGTCAGATGACCGGTATTTTTATGCACAGAGCCGCGTAAGGAAATTTTGCCGCTAGGCGGCACGCGGTTCGTGCAGCGAGTAGGGTGCGATAAATCTTCCCTACTCAACTTGAATCTAAGGGACAGAAAACAGGAAAACAGATAGGAGATAAAATGAAAATTTCAGAATCTGTGGAAAGGACGCCATTACTGATAGAGCAGTTGATTGTGATATGGGAAAAATCTGTAAAGGCAACGCATCTGTTTTTATCAAAAAAGGAAATAAAAGAAATTAAGAGATACGTCCCGCAGGCTTTAAAGGAAATTGCACATTTAATTATTATGAGGAATGAGAAGGGCTGTCCCGTTGCATTTATGGGATAGAAGAGCAAAAACTTGAAATGCTTTTTCTTACACCGGAGGAGCGGGGAAAGGGATTGGGAAAAAAGCTAATTCAATATGGGATGGAACAGCATGCAGTCCATGAACTGGCTGTCAATGAACAGAACCCACTTGCAAGAGGCTTTTACGAACATATGGGATTTTCTGTTTACAAACGAACAGACCATGATGAGCAAGGGAATCCATATCCGCTTTTATATATGAAACGGAACTGATATCTTGAGCGGTGTTAAAGAGGAGAGACGGAACTAGTCTCATCAGTCTCGAAACGGAAGCACCCCAGGGAGGAATTTCCGACGCGTTGCTTTGCGGCGAAAATTATCTCCCCTATAAGGGGTGCTGAAGAGGAGAGACGGAACTAGTCTCATCAGTCTCGAAACGGAAGCACCCCAGGGAGGAATTTCCGACGCGTTGCTTTGCGGCGAAAATTATCTCCCCTATAAGGGGTGCTGAAGAGGAGAGACGGAACTTAAAATAGGAGGAATGGAAGATGAATATTTTTGAAGGAGCAGCAACTGCGTTGATTACCCCGTTTCATGAGGATGGGAGTGTGAATTATGAAAAGCTAGAGGCTTTGGTAGATGAGCAGATTGCAGGAGGGATAGACGGGCTGGTGATCTGCGGGACGACGGGAGAGGCAGCGACGCTTTCCCATGAAGAGCATATTGAGTGTATTCGAGTTGCAGTCGCCAGGGCGGCGCACCGGGTTCCGGTGATAGCAGGAACTGGTTCTAACTGTACAGAGACAGCCATTTATTTGTCCAAGGAAGCAGAGCAGGCCGGAGCAGACGCGGTGCTTTTGGTATCCCCGTATTACAATAAGGCGACGCAGCGGGGGATGTATGAGCATTTTGCCGATACGGCACAGGCCATTGAGATTCCGGTTGTGTTATACAATATCCAAGGGCGGACAGGCTGCAACATCGAACCGGCGACGATAGCGAAGCTGGCGGCAGAGGTAGACAATATCGTAGCGGTCAAGGAAGCTTCTGGAAATATTTCTCAGGTCGCAAAGATAGCTGCCATGACCGGACCGGAGTTTGCGATTTATTCCGGGAACGACGATCAGGTCGTGCCGTTGCTTTCTCTGGGAGGGAAGGGCGTGATTTCCGTAGCCTCTCATCTGATTCCGGCGGAAATGAGCCAGATGGTACATGCGTATCTGGAGGGGAATACAAAGGAAAGCCTGGAGCTTCAGATGAAATATTTGAATTTGATCAACCTGCTGTTCTGTGAGGTAAATCCGATTCCGGTCAAGGAAGCAATGAACCTGCTTGGCCGAGAGGTTGGGCCGTTTAGAAAGCCGTTGACGCCGATGGAGGGCGGACACAGAGAACAGCTCGTACAGGAGATGAAACGGGTAGGATTGCTGTAGAATCGTAAAAAGAACGGAAGTACAGCAATATAATTATTGCTATAGTAGACGATGTGGTGATAGGAAGTGCCGGAATCAAAGCAGTAGGCACAAAATACAAGGTGCGTCATCGTGCGGAATTTGGTATTAGTATTCTGAAAGAGTTTTGGGGGCTTGGAGCCGGACGGGCATTACTGGCAGTTTCTATGTATAAGAAAGCAGGATTTGTAGAATATGGCAGAGACCCCAAAGGCTTTTACTCCCGTAAGTCAGGCTTTCAGGAGATTCTTTATATGAGACTGGAATTATAAGGAAAAAAGGTCTTTTAAGACCTTTTTTCCTATTTCATGGGACTTTTCATGAGACTTCTTAGGGTTCCATTTTCTGAAACTGTTCTGAGATTATTCAATATGGTTTGCTACTTCAAATGCATCCCAAATCGCATACATAATATTTGATACCTTTCTGGCGTCGCCAAGCAAATGAATATCTGCTACCTCAAACTCCAGCTCATGGTAGAGGCTGTTTTCCTCCTGGTAGCCGACAGAAAGAATCACGCTGTCGCAGGAAAGTTCCTTGCTGCCCTCCGGTGTCTCTATGGTGAGGATACCGTTCTGGTAGGAGGATGCCTTGGCGTTTGCAAGGACCTCGATGTCGTGGAACGGAATCAGGGCTTCTAACATTTCGCTGTTGGCGTGGCAGAGCGGCCCGTTGACCGCCAAAATTTTCTCCAGCGCTTCGACAATCGTCACCTTTTTCCCTTGCTGAGCCAACCAAAGAGCGGTTTCGCAGCCAACCAGCCCGCCGCCGATGACCACTGTGGTGTCGCCGCAGTTCTTTTGTCCAGTCAGGACGTCGGCTGCGGTATAGGTCTTGGTATCGTCGCCTAAAGAAAATACCTTAGGGGTGGAGCCAGTCGCGATAATTACCGTATCATAGCCGCCCTCAAGTACCATTTCCTTGGTGACAGTGGTAGCAAAATGTACTGGTACGGAAAGCTTTTCCATCTGGGTTTCGTACCATTTGGCCAGAGCCCGATCATCCTCTTTAAAATCAGGAGCGCCGCCTGGAATCAGGTTGCCGCCAAGCTGATTGGTTTTTTCAAATACCTCTGGCTTATGTCCGCGCAGAGCCAGTACTCTGGCTGCCTCACAGCCTGCTACACCGCCGCCGACGATGCAGACACGCTTTGGACGCAGAATTGGGTTGTAGGCCGTGACACGCTCTCTGCAGGCCTGTGGATTGACGGCGCAGTTGAGCATGGAATAGGTTTGGATACGTCCCATACACCCCTCCTGGCAGGAAATACATGGACGAATTTCGTCTACCCGTCCGGCGCGCAGTTTATTGACGTAATCCGGATCGGCTAAAAGCGGACGTCCCAGGCTCACCATATCGCAGGTGCCGTCGGCAATCGCTTCGGAAGCCATCTTTGGATCGTCCATCCGTCCGGCACAGATGACCGGAACATCTACGTTGTTCTTCATCAGCTTACAATAAGGACGATAGAGTCCCTTTTCCTGATACATTGGCGGATGGCTCCACCACCAGGCATCGTAGGAGCCGACGTCCGTATCCAGAGCATCATAGCCATACGAAACAAGAAGCTTGGCTGCCTCTACGCCCTCGTCTACATCACGGCCCTTTTCCTCAAATTCCTCCCCCGGAAGAGCGCCCTTACGGAAATCCTTGATAAAGCTTTTCGGGCTGTAGCGAAGCGTCACAGGGAAATCCTCTCCGCAGCGGGCTTTGATTTCCTCTACAATTTCCTTTGCAAAACGCAGACGGTTTTCTAAGGAACCGCCGTATTCGTCCGTCCTTTGATTAAACAGGGCAATCGCGAACTGATCAATTAAATATCCCTCGTGAACCGCATGGATTTGGACACCGTCAAAGCCGGCACGCTTTGCATTGTAAGCGCCATCGCCGAATTTTTTTACGATTTCATGGATTTCCTCTACCGTCAGAGGGCGGCAGATTTTATCCAGCCAGCGGTGCGGGATAGCAGATGGGGCAACCGGCGGATATTCGCCGAGATTGGTCGGGATTGTCACCCGCCCGAAGCCGCCGGACATCTGTAAAAATACTTTGGCATCGTAAGCATGAATCCGCTCGGTCATTTCCCTGGCGGTACGGACAAAGTGGACGTCGTTGTGGGTAGGGCATGGGACGTTTGGCATCCCGTGTTCCTCTACGTGGTTGTCCACAAAGGTGACGCCTGTAATGATTAAGCCGGTGCCGCCCTTGGCACGCTCGGTATAGTAATCAATCCCTCTTTGGTTAAAGCCGCCGTCGGCATCGCCTAAGCCAAGAGGTCCCATCGGCGCCAGTGCAAAACGGTTTTTGATCGTGACGGAACCGATGGTGACAGGCGTAAAAAGGTTTGCATATGGGAACATGAAAACACTCCTTTCAGGATTTTTGTCCAGCCGGAAGCGAGTGCGGTAAAAAGAATTCAGGATACTGAAAAATACCGAAAAAATACTATCTCCGACTGGAGGTTAAAATCAGCATAGCATGAAAAAAACGATATGTCAATATTGACATAGTATAACTTTTCTTTTCTTTTCTTTTTTTGTGCATTGTGTTACACTTATAAGAAAGGAAAGAAGAAAGAAAAAAGAAAGGAAGGGGACAAGGATGCGGACATTGCGATATGCGATATTGGGACTGGTGGACCGGAAGCCAGCGACAGGCTATGATATTGCCAGAGAATTTAAGGAAAAGGAGCTGTCGAATTTCTGGAGCGCCAGGCATAGCCAGATTTATCCGGAGCTGCGGAAGCTGACCGAGGAGGGGCTGCTGGAGTATGAGGTGGAAATCAGCGGGGAAATTCAGGAAAAAAAGGTGTACCGGATAACCAGACGGGGAAAAAGAGAGTTTCTTGCCTGGCTGCTGCGGGATGAAGTGATGCAGCCTACGTTTAAGGATCGGTTCCGTCTGCGGATGTATTTTGTCAGCCGGATGCCGTCTGCAGATGCCGCCGCCCTTTTAAAAAGCCAGCTCGTACAGCGGAAAAGGAAGCTGGATTTTTTGTTAGAAAGTCAGGAAAAATATCAGGAACTGCCAGAATATTCGTCGGATCAGTTTGGGGATTATCTGGTGCTGCGCGGGGCGATTTTACGAGAGCAGGCGTATGTGGACTGGCTGGAGGAATCCCTCCGTCTGGTAGGGAAAAGCAGCCAGTCCTCAGTGATGGAGCAAAAGGAGAATGCGTTAGTACACTAGCTTGCTTATCCGGCCAAAAGCTCCGACAGCACAGCAATCAGATGATCGACAGCCTCCTCGGGGGTAGCCCAGGAGGTGACAAAGCGGACCGCAGACCGTCCGTCCTTTAGCTGCTTTTGGGTTTCAAACTGGAACTCCTCTGCCAGCCGCGTACAGACCGTGTCCGGCAGAATAGGGAAGACCTGGTTGGTAGGAGACGGGGCATAAAATTCACAGTCCAGCCCGACAAGCGCCTCCGTCAGCTTTGCCGCCAGCCGGTTGGCGTGTTCTGCCAGTTCAAAATAAAGCCGGCCGGTCAGCAAAGCTTCAAACTGGATACCAATAGTAAAGCCCTTGGCCAGCATAGCGCCGCGGTTTTTGATCGCGTAGCGAAAATCCTTTTGCAAGGCCGGATTGACCAGAACCAGTGCTTCTCCGTACAGGGCGCCGTTTTTGGTGCCGCCGATATAAAACGCATCCGTAAGGGCGGCAATATCGGCGAGTGTGAGATCATTTTCCGGACAGGTCAGAGCAGAGCCAAGTCTGGCTCCGTCTAAAAACAGCCAAAGCCCCAGCTCCTTACAGACCTCATGAAGCGCTGCCAGCTCCTGACGGCGGTAAATCGTTCCCAGCTCCGTAGAGTCGGAAATGTAGACAAGCGCGGGCTGTACCATATGTTCGTCGGCATGAGCGGTACAGATGGTGCGGATATCCTCTGGAGTCAGCTTGCCTGCGGTATCCGGATCCGTTCTGTCAGATGCTGCCACAGCGAGAATCTTATGGCCGGAGGCCTCTACAGCGCCGGTTTCATGGACATGGATATGTCCGGTTTCCGCTGCGATAACGGCCTGGAACGGGCGCAGGCAGGAGGAAATCAGCAGCATATTGGTCTGGGTTCCGCCGCTAATAAAGTGGACGGCAGCGCCCGGGCAGGCACATAGCTCTCGAATATGGTCTGCTGCATGGGCAGAGTGAACGTCCAGTCCGTACCCGGTGTTTTGCTCCAGGTTATAACGGCAGAGTGCTTCTAATACCTGAGGATGCGCTCCTTCACTGTAGTCGTTGCGAAAAGAATACATGAAAAAAACTCCCTTCTGAAAATAAAGTATTTATTCATGAAAATAGTACCATTGAATAGAAGAGAAGTCAATTTTAAGAAAAATTTTAGTGGATTCTTGGGAAGAGATCAGGTATACTGATAAGAAGGCAAAGAATACAAAAAAAGATCTTCGTTTTGAGACGATGGATTCTAAAACGAGGTGTTATAAATAGGGAGGAAGCTATGGACGACAAACAAGAGATAGAGGAATATTGTTCTTTGTGCAGGAGGCCGGAGCATATTTGCGGAAGGCTTATTCATATGCAGCCGAGCCTTTCGGTTTGTGCCGACTGCATTCAAAAGACCTTTGATACCTTTCAAAATACAGGCTTTACTATGCCGGGGATGTTTCCTTTAAAGGGGTTTTCTTTTGACAGAGAGCCAGGCTCTGCCAGAAGGAATGCCAAAGGAAGGAATGCTGCAGATGAAAAGGGCAGCAAGTCCAGGAGGAATTCTTCATATTCAACGGAATCTTCCGACCCAACAAATCCTTCCGATCCAACAGAGCCTTCGGAACCGACCGATCCTTTGGATCTGACCGAACCTTCCGATCTAACGGATCCTTTGGATCTAACGGATCCTTCAGATCTAACAGATCCTTCGGATCTAACAGATCCTTCGGATCTGACAGAGAATGACGATATAGAGCAGAACCAGCGGAGAGGGCCAATTATCAATTTTGGTTTTATTCCAGCCGATATTCCGATGATGGGGCAGCGGGTAAAAAGGAAAAAAGAAAAAAAGCCTGCCCCTCCGGTTTTGGATCGGGATAATCTGCCGCCGCCTCACCGGATCAAGGCACAGCTCGATGAATATGTCGTAGGGCAGGAGCATGCGAAAAAGGCGATTTCTGTTGCGGTCTACAATCATTATAAACGAGTGGCGACCGGGACGATGGACGACATTGAGATCGAAAAGTCCAATATGCTGATGATAGGGCCGACGGGTAGCGGAAAGACCTATTTGGTGCGGACACTGGCCAGGCTTTTGCAGGTGCCATTAGCCGTCACCGATGCGACCTCTCTGACGGAGGCAGGGTACATCGGCGATGATGTGGAGAGCGTGCTGAGTAAGCTTCTGACAGCAGCGGATAATGATGTAGAAAAGGCGGAGCAGGGAATTGTCTTTATTGATGAGATCGATAAAATTGCCAAAAAGCGTAATACAAACAGCCGGGATGTGAGCGGGGAGTCTGTTCAGCAGGGCTTATTAAAGCTGTTAGAGGGCGCCGAGGTCGATGTGCCGGTGGGGGCAACCAATAAAAACGCCATGGTGCCGATGACGACGATCAATACCCGAAACATTTTGTTTATCTGCGGCGGAGCCTTTCCTGATTTGGAAGAGGTGATCAAGCAGCGTTTGACCAAAACCTCTTTTATGGGCTTTGGATCGGAGCTAAAGGATAAGTACGACCAGGATACTACCCTGCTTTCTAAGGTGACAACAGAGGATCTGCGGGAATATGGGATGATTCCGGAATTTTTAGGCCGTCTGCCGGTTGTCTTTACCTTGGAGGGATTGTCCAAGGAAGCGCTTATACAGATATTAAAGGAGCCGAAAAACGCTATTTTAAAGCAGTACCAAAAGCTGCTGGCCTTAGACGAGGTAGAGCTGCTCTTTTCCGAGGATGCGATAGAAGCGATTGCAGAGCGGGCGTTAGAAAAAAAGACCGGTGCCAGAGCGCTGCGGGCGATTATTGAGGAATTTATGTTGGATATTATGTTTGAAATACCAAAGGACGATGCCATCGGGCGTGTGACAATCAATAGGGCGTATATCGAGGGACATGGTGCGCCAGTGATCGAGATGCGTGGTATCCAGGCATTGCCGAACGAAGAGCAAAAGGAACAGCAATAAAGCAGACAGCACAAAAACAAGTCGATTTAACTATGAGGTGGCTGCCTGGTTTGGCATCTGTTATGCTTATCTTAGCGCCGAAAGAAAAGGCCGTTGGCAAAGAGACAGGAAAGAAAAAGGGAAAGGGGCAGTTACAGATGCAGGAACAGGAACAATACATGAGGGAGTTAAAGGCCTGGTTAGACGAAACCGCAGATAGTAATCTTGAGGAAATGGCAGAATTTTTCCAAAATCGTCTGGAGGGCTATGAGGAACATATGTCTGTTTGGAGGAATGCCTATATCCGTATGGCAGAATATGTGAAGCCAGAGGTGAAGCGTCTGTTGGATTTGGGCTGCGGAACCGGATTGGAGTTAGATCGGATTTGGGAGAAATATCCGAATCTGGAGGTGACAGGAGTCGATTTGTCAGAGGCAATGCTGGCGAAGCTGGCCCAAAAGCATCCGGATAAAAACCAGACGTTGATCTGTGCGGATTATTTTCAATATCCCTTTGAGAAGGAAGTTTATGATATGGTGATATCCATAGAATCCTTTCATCATTTTAAGCCGGAGAAGAAGCAAAAGCTGTTTCAGAAAATATATAAGGCACTGCCGCCCGGAGGCATTTTTCTGGAAGCGGATTACTTTGCTTGCTGCGAAGAGGAGGAGACGCTCTTATTTACAGAATGTGCCAGACGGAGAGCAGCGTTTCATATACCAGAGGAACAGTTTATTCATTTTGACACTCCGCTGACGCCTGAGCATGAGATAGAGCTGCTGTACCAGGCAGGCTTTGGACAGGTAGAACTGTTAGAATGTGTGAGCGGTGCAAGTTTTGTACGAGGGATAAAATAAAAGGTACGAGATGAGCCAAAACTCGTTTTGGCTGTGGAGAAAAGTAAAAGGATATTGAACGGGATAAAAGCTTCCATTTGTAAGTGTCATAAGAAATAACGGAGGAAAATATGTTTGAACAATATGCTCATCTAACGATAAGAAATGCAACTTCCGAAGATGCCGATTTATTATCCGTATGGTGGAATGATGGTAAAGTTATGGCTCATGCGGGTTTTCCGAATGGAACGGGTGAGACAGCGCAGGATATCGCGGAAAAAATATCGAAGGACGATGATGATATTGGCAGGAGATTGATACTGGAGTATGACAAAATACCAATCGGAGAAATGAGTTATCGCAGGGTTGGAAAGGATACGGCTGAGATAGGAATTAAAATTTGTGATTTTTCCAGACAGAATAAGGGATATGGGAAAATTTTACTAAGTATGCTGATCCGTTCTTTGTTTTCCGATTATGGATATAAAAAAATCGTACTCGATACAAACTTAAAGAATATGCGCGCCCAGCATGTTTATGAAAAATTAGGCTTTAAAAAAGTCAGAGTAAATAAGGATTCATGGAAAAACCAGCTTGGCGAGCTGCAATCCTCCGTTGATTATGAATTAGTGGAAGAGAGCTTTCATGATTTTGCTTCTTCGTCAAGCTGGTAAGGGAAGATCTTGGCCAGAACAGGCAGATGAGGCAGGGACAGGATAAAAAAGTTATGGAAGTAAAAGAAAAGAAATCCTTGACAGATGGGGTTGGAAATACTATAGTAATACCCATAAGAAATGCGGTGATAAGACGAGTACCAGTGCAGGAAGCCTACAGAGAACTCCCGGCGGCTGAGAGGGAGAGCGGAATCGCTGGGAAGCAGAACTTGGAGCAGCAGATAAGCAGAAATGGAGATAGTTCATTCTGTGAAGCCTGCCGGGGATTCCCGTTATAGAATAAACGAGTTTTCTGCCGTTTGGCAGGGAAGAAGCAGGGTGGTACCGCGGAGAGCTTTCCCCGCCCCTGCAGGCATGGTTCGCCTGCGGGGGCGGGGTTTTGTGTGAGAAAGGTTGAATCAAGAACAAGGAGTTAGAGAAAAGAGGAGATTGCAATGGGAAAAGAAAAGAAAAAGGGACAGGAGCCAAGGGAGCGGGTACGCCCGAGCTTTCCGAAGCGTGCCGTGATTACGGCAGGAATGCCATATGGCAATAAGGAGCTGCATTTCGGTCATGTAGGAGGAATGTTCGTCCATGCCGATACGTTTGCGCGGTTTATGCGTGACCGGATTGGAGAGGAAAATGTGTTGTTTGTCTGCGGAACGGACTGCTATGGCTCTCCGGCCTTGGAAAGCTACCGGAAGCTGCGGGAGAGCGGCGAGCTGGGAGAGGATGTCACGATTCAGGATTATGTAAGGAAAAACCATCTGGCGCAGAAAAAGACGTTAGAGGATTATGAGATTTCCCTGAACTTTTACGGCGCTTCTGCCCTGGAGCCAGCCAAAGAGCCGCATGAACGAGAGTCAAAGGAATTGTTTGACACGCTACTGGAGCGAGGCTATTTAAAGCAGATGTCTACACCACAGTTTTACGATCCGGAGTTTCATGTGCTGTTAAACGGCAGGCAGGTAATCGGGAAATGTCCGATTGAAGGGTGCTGCTCGGAAAAGGGCTATGCCGATGAATGTGATTTGGGGCATCAGTATGCTCCGTCAGAGCTAATCGATCCGAAGAGCGCTCTTTCCGGGAAAACACCAGAGCTTCGCGAGGTGCAGAACTGGTATTTTTCTCTGGATGATTTTACGGAGGTTATGCAGGAATATATTCAGGATTTACGTGCGAATACCAATACTCGAAAATATATTTTAAATACGATAGAAGAGTTTTTGAAAAAACCGGTTATCTATGTTCAGAAAAAGCTGATTGCCAAAGCAGCCGGGAGAGGGGCATTGGAAAAGGAGCCAGGAGAGCAGACAAAGGAAGAAGCTGCGAGGATAGCAGAAGAGATGTTTCAGGAGGGGCTGGCAGTTTTGGAGCAGGCTTTTCCGAAGCATGAAACAATAGTAGAAGAAAAAAAGACCTCTGTCACCTTTGTATTTGAGCGGCTGGAGGATCGGGACAAGGCCAGAGAGGTATTAGGAGAGCGGCAGATTTTCTACCGTACCGGGAAAACGCTGGTGCCGTTCCGTTTGTCCGGCAACATTGACTGGGGCGTGCCGGTTCCGGCAAGAGACGGAATGGAAGGGCTGACCTTTTGGGTATGGCCGGAGTCTCTCTGGGCGCCGATTTCCTTTACCAGAACATGGCTTTTGGAGCATGGCAGGGACGAGGACGAATGGAAAAAATGGTGGCAGGATGGGGATTCCGAGGTATACCAGTTTATCGGAGAGGACAACATTTCCTTTTATGGAATTGCCGAGATGGCGATGTTTGCTGCTGCCTGGGAGGAACAGGCAGGAGAAAAGGGCGTTCCGGTAAAGCCGGACTGGAAGAGGATGCCGCACCTGGTGGCCAATCGTCATATCCTTTTTATGGAAAAGAAGGCAAGCAGTAGCTCGGAAATCAAGCCGCCGATGGCCAAGGATTTGTTGGAATTTTATACACCAGAGCAGCTTAGAATGCACTTTTTAAGCCTGGGGCTTTCGACAAAGAGTAGCAGCTTTAAGCCACAGGTATACCTGCCAGAGCAGGAAAGAGAAGGCGTCGATCCGGTTTTAAAGGAAGGCAATTTGCTGACGAATGTATTGAACCGGATTGTACGATCCTGTCTGTATGCGTTGCAAGAGAACAGAACCAATGGTTCTGTGCCTTGTCTGCCGGTCAGTGAGGTGATTTTAGAGGCTTCAAAGGAGGCGCTTTTGGAATACGAGCAGCATATGTACCGCCATGAGTTCCATCGGATTACCTATGTGCTGGATGATTATATCCGCCTGTTAAATAAGCATTATGCCAACAACAGCAAAAAGGCAGAGGAGGATGCAGAGTTGAAAAAGCAGCTTTTGTCAGATTGCTTTTACGGGATTAAGACGGCTCTGCTGCTGGTTCATCCGATTGCTCCGACCGGCTGTGAGATGGTACGGGAGTATATCGGCTTTTCGAGGCAGGTATTTTCCTGGGAGCATGCGTTTGACTCGGTAGAGAGTATGTTGGAAAACCCGGAGGCGCCGACGAAATTTTTGGAGCCTCGGGTGGATTTCTTTAAAAAGCCAGAGAGTCAGTTTAAAAAAGGGTAGCCAGATAGCCAGCCAGGTAAGAGGACAGGATAAAAAAAGAAACCGGATAAAGCAGGAAAACTGCTTGTCCGGTTTCTTTATGTTATGTGTGATACCATATGTTTGTGCGCCTTGGCACATACGCTTCTAGCACATGCGTTTTTAGTACACTTAGAATCAGAAGCTGATACAATGTTTTTTGGTGTCAACCTTATATCTTTGCAACATTTCCGCTGTTGACGCCAGCCCCGTTATGCTCTAACGGCAGCCAGTCCAGCACATGCTTGATGTAGCGGTTCCAGAAATCCCATTCATGAGCGCCAGGGCCTTCCTCGTAGGTGACGTCCATGTCAAGGCTCTTGAAATAGTCGGCCAGATCGTGATTGGATTTTACACCGCCGTCCTCCGTGCCGCAGGCAATATAAATTTTTGGCAGGGTAAGCTTTTCATCTACCATTTGCTTTGCACGCCAGCGCAGGTTTTTATCGGTCTCCATCACCTTGCTCAAATCGCCGAAGCAAGCCTCGGCATAGGCCAGAGAATCAAAAACAGTTTTTCCATCTGCCTTCCGGTCGCCTAAGCCTTCGACGATATTGGCGCCGGAAAGAGCGGCGACGCAGCCAAAGGTTTCGTTGTGGCGCAGGCCGTTGTAAAGGGAGCCATAGCCGCCCATGGAAAGTCCGCAGATAAAGGTATCCTCGCGTTTCCTGGAGAGCGGGAACATCTTTCTCGTCTGCTCGACTAATTCCTCTCCGATAAACTGACTGTACTTGGAATCCGGCAGATCGCCGTCCGTATAGAAACGGTTTTCACCGGATGGCATGACAACGGCCAAATCCTGCTCCTCTGCCCAGCGCTGAATGTTCGTGCCGGATACCCAGTCGATATAGCTGCCGAAAACACCGTGCAGCAGATATAAGGTTTTGTAAGGTTTTTCCTCTCTGACTGGCATCCCTGGGAAGGTCATTTTGTCCGTTGGCAGGATTACATTGATCGGTACGGTCCTCATCAGGGATTTGGACATAAAATTAACTTGAATCAAAGCCATAATAAAATCCTCCTCATATTCTTTTTTTCAGTGTAGCATGTTACAGAGAAAATAGCATGGTTGATTGCGCTGATTGTAGGGGAATTTTTTGTGCAGAGTGAACATAGACGAGAAGAAACGAAACGATGCGTTGTTTTACAGTTTAGTAAAATAATGTTATGCTGGAGGAGAAAGAAAAAGACCAAGAGAAACGTTTCAAGGAACAGGGGGCAGACCAAATGGAATTAGCAGGATTAGGAGTACGTCTGGTGGAGGCCAGACAGACAAAAAGAATGACGCAGGAGGAGTTAGCAGTGAAATTAGGCGTGACAGCACAGGCGGTTTCTAAATGGGAACGTGGAGCAGGCTTGCCGGATGTAGCATTGTTAGCCTCCGCCGCTGAAGTGCTGGGAGTATCTGTAGATTATCTGCTGGGGATTACATTAGAAAATATATCTGAGAACGGAAGAAGCAATGATATGGCAGAAATAATGAAGCTTATGCTGGCGGAACCATTGAGCCTGCAGTTTGGTATCGGATTGTTTCCGGCAGTATCAAAGGCAAATCAAGACGGCTTTTTGCAGATTCAGGAACTACGGAAACGGTATGCCCAGGAAAAAGGCTGGCTTATCCCAGTTATTCGGATTCGGGACGAAACAAGGCTTGGGGAATACGAATTCCAGATACTGGTATATGAGGAAGTCGCAGAGAGCGGAAGTTTATCCAAGGAGGCAGATTTTGAGGAACTGATTCTTGCCTTGGATCGGGTAATTTCTTCTCATTATGCCAGACTGTTAAATCGCCAGGTAGTAAAACGGTTGGTGGATTATGTACGGATGCGCTATCCGGCAGCCGTAGAAGGCGTTGTTCCGGAGAAGGTATCCTATCAAAAGCTACAAACAGAGTTAAGGAAGAGAGTGCAGGAGGGGAAGTCTATTCGGAATTTGTTGGAAATTTTAGAAGTTCTGGAGGGGGAGTAAAAAATTACTTTGAGAGACTATGGAAAAAACGAGACTATGGAAAAAATTCTGTAAATACAGAAATATAGATTTTCTATGATAAGGGAATAAGAAAAGTAGGTAGTTCGTATAACCTACTTTTTTTATTATAATGGGCATAGGTTATCTGTCAAGAATTAGTTCAACTTTATTCTTAGCTTGTTAGGCCTTTATCCAATTCTAACCTATAAAAAATGTATGAAATTAGCCAGTAGATCCAGCCAGTACTAATTTTATGCCGTTTCGGGAAACTCCTCGAAACCGTTAAAAATTGCTCTGCTTTAATAAAGGTAGTAAAAGACTACATTTTATTCGGATTTAGGAAATCTCAAAACTTGTAAACGGATGGAATTATAATATAAATGTGATGAAATGAAGAAAAGGAAACCATTACGTAATACCACGAAATACCATGCAATCAGTTGTAAATACAGTGGTTTCGTGGTATACTGTACCTCGTCAACTTGCGCGTATAGGAACGAGGTGGATAATGAACGAGAGAATAGAAGATAAATGGATAGTGCTTGAAGAAGCGGCAGAGTATATGGATGTCACAAAAGATACTGTGCGCAACTGGATCAAAAAGGCTGATATACCAGCACATAAAATCGGCAAGCTTTGGAAGTTCAAAAAATCAGAAATAGATGAATGGATAAAAAGCGGAAAAAGCACATTGCCAAATTGAATACCGGCAATGAAAAAAAGATGCTTGATGAAATATAGGAGGTTCATTAATGGAGCAGTTATCATTAGCTGGATTAGGATTTGAAATGAGCGCTGATGAGGATAAAAAAGGATCGGGCGTATCACCTGATCCGGATGAGACTGTCAGTGGATCAAAAGCTATGCAGATGCTTGAATTGTCCAGGCATACTTTTGAGAAGGTGGTAAAAGCAGGAACAATAAAACAGCATATGGAAGGAAAGAAGAAATTCTATATTCTGTCAGAGCTTAGAGATTTTATGTCTACATCCGAATATAAAGAATTATCTGAAGGAACTGTTGACAAGCGCAATTCACTTAATGACCTGACGGGTAAAGACTGGTTGCCTGAGACTAAGAGTTTCTTTTATCAGAAAGGTTTGGGTGCTGACAGCCCGGAAGCACAAATTGAAAAGCTGCATCCGGCGCCATACTCATTTCAAGATATCGGACATTTGGTGAGGTTTTTTACCAAAAAGGGCATGAGGGTTTTAGATCCGTTCGGCGGAGTTGGATCTACAGCTAAGGCTTGCGAAATTGACGGAAGGGTTTGTACAAGCATTGAGTTGTCGCCCAAATGGCATCAACTGTCTATTGAACGGTTGGAGAAAGAGGTAGGCGAAGGAACGAGTAAAAACCATACATTTATCAATGGGGATTCCTGCGAGGAATTATTAAAATTAGAGAATGAATCGGTAGACTTTGTGGTGACAAGTCCGCCATATTGGGGGATATTGAATAAGCTTGATCAAAAGGTGATTAAGAATCGCGTAAATAATAATCTTGAGACAAAATACTCTGAGGATGAGAAGGATCTAGGGAATATATCTGACTACGAAGAGTTTCTGGATTTACTTGTAAACAAGGTGTTTCTGGAATGTGTACGAATTCTTAGAACCGGAAAGTATATGGCTCTTGTTGTTTCTGATTTTAGAGATAAATCGGATTTTATCAGTTTCCATGCTGATTTGATTTCGAGAATGAATAAACGCGATATTGATGGTGGCGGGTATCTGAATCTTCAGGGGATTAAGTACTGCTACAAAATCATAAGAGCCTGCTGCCGTATGGCTATCCATTTGCATATGTTGAAAATATTCATCACCAATACATTCTGATTTTTAAGAAAGAGGCTAAACGCAAATGAATACATTTGATGGTATTATATGCGGGGATTCCGATGCTTTAATAGTTCAGATGATTGAGGCAGGGGAAAAGTTTGATCTCGTATTGACCGATCCTCCGTACAATATAAATAAAGACTTTGGAAATGATTCCGATAAATTGACGGTGGAAGAGTTTATCGAGGTGACAAATAAGCGTGTGGAAAAGCTTAAAAAGATATTAAGTCCATATGGGAGCATTATTTGGTTTGGAATTCATGATTATATAGGATATATTCAGATTGCAATGTATCATGCAGGATTGAATTACAGGCGAATAAACATATGGCGTTATGAGAATGGCTTTTCACGCTCGACCAAAGAGCCGGCAACACATTATGAACCATTCATTTGGTTTTCTATGAATCCTAAGAAATGGACCTATAACTGCGATGAAGTTCGTGTGCCGTATAAAAGTACTGAACGCTTGAAATCTCCTGTAAAATACAAAGGTTCAGATGGAACGGAAAAAATATGGAAACCAAATCCGAAGGGGTCAATGTGTGGAGATATTTGGGATTTTTTGACATTAGCTGGGAAGTGTTTTGCAAAGGAAAAAACACCTCACCCTACGCAAAAGCCAGAATCATTGATTACAGAAATAATAAAAGCTTTTTGTCCCATGGAAAATGGTATTTATCAGGGTAGGATCCTAGATCCGTTTCATGGTTCAGGAACTTTGGGGGTGTGTTGTGAAAAATTAAATCGGCAAGGACACAATATATCATGGACAGGCATCGAGATAGAAGAAAAGTGGTGTGACATAGCCCGAGATAGATTAAAACATATCGAGGAGGCGTGAAATGATTCGATTTAGAAATCCTTCTAGCAGTCTGGAAACTATGCTGGCAAGCTTTGAACAGCTTTACAAGGAATTACAGGATAAGAACTATTTTGATAATGACGATATCGCAGTGCCTTTGTGTTGCAAGCTGTCCTGTAGGAGCAATCTACTTGAAGGGTGGAAAAGCTAAGATCTCACATGCAGATAAAAAGGATTTGGACACTTTCTCTGTCGATATGGTGGGCATTCAGAAACAGAATAGGTTTCTGGAAGAAAATAACAGACCTGATAAGAAAGGAATAATCCAGAAGGAATCCGAGCGTATTGTAGGTAATATTTGTGATAAGATGAAAGTAATGTCACAAGAAGAGCAGAATATCCTTGCAAGAAATCTGCTTATAAAGCTTGGAAATCATGCGACTTTGGCCAGACAGGGAAATGTCTATATGAGGATGGATGGTTTTTACAGTAACAAAAAGCAGTTTGGCGTTGTTGAAATAGAGACGGGAGCCGATATGCTGGATGTTTCACGGGCTATTCTTGACGATGTTGCCGTTGTAAATGTTAGATATGGAGTAGATAAAAACAAGAATCATCCGCTCGCTATCGTGCTTAGCCTTCCAAATAAACGAACTGATTATTGGCAGGTGCTGAAGGACATAAGAGATATTGTTGAAATGCCAATAGAAACGATTACATTTGGGGCATTGCTGATTCTTTTGTGGAACAACAAAGAGGTTCATGATTTTGATCAGTTTTACATAGATGTTGATAATTCTTCTATCAGATCTTCCGTTGTATCATTAGTAGGTAGATCTGTGAATATAGGTGATGGATTTTATGGCGTGCTTGAAAGTAGCAAATAATAGAGAGGGCTGCCCTGGCATCCCGGCCTACCCTGTCACGCTTTTTTCACCACATGGAGGAAGATACGCTCAACCTTTCTATGTTACAACTGTCGAAGAACCGAAAAATTACCTTGACAAGAAACGCTTCAGACCGTATAATGTTGTTCGTACTTGCAACGCTTTTATCAAAAGCATGACAGAGTAAAAGCAATGACTTCATGAAAAGGCAATGAATTCATTAAAAAGCAATGAAGGGAAGAAGTAGCAGATGGAACCTGCCACACAGAAAGCTACCGGCTGATGAGAGGTGCGTGGACAGTAGTTTGTGAATACATCCCGGAGCTGTGCATCGAACGGAGGAGGCAGAATAGCAGATTCCAAGTAGACTGCAACGGGGGCGACCGTTATATGGCAGAAGTATCGGCAGGATGCCCGTACTTCCAGAGGCAGGCAGCGCGAGCGGTCTGTGAAAAAAGGTGGTAACACGGAGCTGAAAGAGATTCAGGCCGTCCTTTTACAAAGAAGGGCGGCTTTTTTTATGCACACGCCCGCATAAGGAATCCTGCCGCTCAGAAGATGATAGAGGAAACAGAGGAAATCAAAAAAGAAAGGAAGGAAAATCATGCAGGTTTATGAGGAACTGATTGCGCGTGGTTTAATTGCGCAGGTGACAAATGAAGAGGAAATCCGGGAGATGGTCAACAACGGGAAGGCTACATTTTATATTGGCTTCGATCCGACCGCAGACAGTCTTCATGTCGGGCATTTTATGGCACTTTGTCTGATGAAGCGCCTCCAGATGGCAGGAAACCGCCCAATTGCCCTGATTGGGGGAGGTACGGGGATGATCGGCGATCCGTCGGGACGGACGGATATGAGAACGATGATGACGACGGAAATGATTGACCACAACTGTGAATGCTTTAAAAAGCAGATGAGCCGTTTTATTGAGTTTGGCGAGGGCAAAGCGATGATGGTAAACAATGCCGACTGGCTCAGGGATTTGAATTATATCGAGTTTATCCGGGACATCGGTGCTTATTTTTCCGTCAACAATATGCTGCGCGCGGAATGCTACAAGCAGCGGATGGAAAAAGGGTTAAGCTTTTTGGAGTTCAATTATATGATTATGCAGTCGTATGACTTTTTGGAGTTGTTTGAACGCTATGGCTGTAATATGCAGTTTGGCGGCAATGACCAATGGAGCAATATGCTGGGCGGTACGGAACTTATCCGCCGGAAGTTAGGAAAGGACGCCCATGCAATGACGATTACGCTTCTGTTAAATTCCGAGGGCAAAAAGATGGGCAAGTCTCAGTCCGGGGCAGTCTGGCTGGATCCGAATAAGACCACTCCGTTTGAGTTTTACCAATACTGGAGAAACGTGGACGACGCGGATGTATTAAAATGTCTGCGGCTGCTGACCTTCCTGCCGTTAGAGCAGATTGATGAGATGGACAAGTGGGAGGGTAGCCAGTTAAATACCGCTAAGGAAATTTTGGCATATGAGCTGACGAACTTAGTCCATGGAGAAGAAGAGGCTGCTAAAGCACAGGAAAGTGCAAGAGCCTTGTTTTCTGCTGGAAACGCGGAAAATATGCCGACTGCCGAGCTAAGCGAGGAGGATTTCCGGGAGGGAGAGGCGGATATTGTCACCATTCTTCATAAATCCGGCTTAGTCACCTCTCGCTCCGAAGGCCGCCGTGCAGTAGAACAGGGCGGCGTGACAGTAGACGGTGAAAAAGTAGCAGATTTTAAGCAGAGCTATACAAAGGAACAGCTAAGCGGAGACGGTATTATTGTGAAGCGAGGCAAAAAGAATTTCCGCCGGGTGATATTAGGATAAAGGAAGGCAAAGAGCAGAAATTCTTCGGAATTTCCGCCGGGAAAGTAATGAGCGGGTTGAGATGAAAAAGGATTTGACACAGGGGAATGTAACGAAAACGATGTTATTGTTTGCAGGGCCGATGATTGTAGGAAATCTGCTACAGCAGTGCTATAATATTGCGGATACGCTGATCGTAGGCAGGGTACTGGGAGCGGGCGCCCTGGCTGCGGTCGGCTCTGCCTATACGCTGATGACGTTTTTGACTTCGATTATCATCGGGCTGTGTATGGGAAGCGGAGCGGTGTTTTCGGTTTGCTTTGGCAGAGGGGACAGGCAGCAGATGAAGCAAAGCATGGCTGCTTCTTTTCTGTTTGTGGCATTGGTGACAATCCTAATCAATGGGATAGTTTTTGCAGGGCTTCACCCGATTTTACAGCTTCTTCGGGTACCAGAGGAAATCTACGGACTGATGCAGGAGTATGTCCGGGTAATATTTTTTGGAATCTTTTTTGTGTTCCTGTATAATTATTTTGCCTTTTTGCTGCGGGCAGTGGGAAATTCCGTTACTCCGCTTTGTTTTTTAGGGGTAGCGGCAGTGTTGAATATCGGGTTGGATATGCTGTTTGTAATGGTACTGGATTTTGGAGTAGGAGGCGCGGCATTGGCTACTGTGATAGCGCAGGCCGTGTCCGGGCTTGGAATCGGCGTGTATGTCTGGCTTAGAGAACCAGAGCTTCGCTTAAACCGAAGGGCGTTTCATTTTGGAAAAGGAAGGATGCTTGAAATCATCCGTCATGCGACGGCTGCCTGTATCCAGCAGTCTGTTATGAACTTTGGGATTTTAATGATACAGTGTCTGGTCAATAGCTTTGGGGCGACGGTGATGGCGGCCTTTGCTGCTGCAGTGAAAATAGATTCATTTGCCTACATGCCGGCGCAGGAATTCGGCAATGCGTTTTCGCTTTTTATTTCTCAAAATTACGGCGGAGGAAAACGGGAGCGGGTACAGGAAGGGATTCGGAAAGCGATTCAGGTCTCCGTTGTTTTTTGCCTGGTTATATCAATACTGATTTTCTTTTTTGCTCCGTTCCTGATGCAGATTTTTGTAAAAGACACGGAAACAGCGATTATCCAGACAGGCGTAGGATATCTGCGGGTAGAAGGCAGCTTTTACTGCGGAATCGGAATGCTGTTTTTACTGTATGGGTATTTTCGTGGTGTAGAAAAGCCGGAAATGTCTTTGATTTTAACGGTGATTTCTCTGGGGACAAGAGTACTGTTGGCGTATTTGTTGGCTCCTCTTCCGGCAATCGGTGTCTGGGGGATCTGGTGGGCAATTCCGATTGGCTGGATTCTTGCAGATGTGACAGGGCTGCTTTGCGTGAAGAAGGAGCAAAGGAAAAACGGAAGGAAAGGCAAAGCGGAATAAAAGGAAAAATAGAATAAAAAGAAAACAGGAGGAAGGTTATTATGACGAAACGTTATGCAAACGCTGCATTTTTTTATGCAGTTTTGGCGATGGCGGCCGGAGTTTTTTACCGGGAATATACGAGGTTTCAGAATTTTACTGGACAAACGAGGCTGTCGGTTTTACATACCCATTATTTTTTGCTGGGGATGGTCTTTTTTCTGTTGCTTCTGATAATCGAGAAGGTACTAGCGTTTTCCGATGCGGCGGCGGGAAAGCTTGTTGTTTGTTATCATATTGGGCTGAATATCACCGGGCTGGCCTTTTTGCTGCGTGGGCTGGTGCAGATTTCTGTGGCAAATCCGGGTAGGGGAATTGACGCGTCTATTTCTGGGGTTGCGGGAATCGGGCATATCCTAATGGGAATCAGTATGGCGTTGATTTTGTGGAAGATCAAAAAACGGGCTGGGAGAGAGTAAGTAGGCATGAGCTGTCAAAAACAGGTTATGAAAATAATAAAAAAGTGGATGGAAAATAAACTGCCTGTCAGGATGTCTATAATACTTTGGAAAATAAAGTGTATCATATGTTGTCCATGTATCCAGCCTGCTTGCGTCCTATGCAAAAGAACATTTTGAAAAATCCGTGAAAAAACGCGTACTATCCCGATTTGGCTGAATCAGGCCGCATTAGAAAAAGGAATCCATTTTTCCTAAGTGCTGCAAGAGGCTCTTCTTTCCAGAATATAGGCATAACCAACAAACGGCTGCCCCAACTTATCCAGAGTTAGGGGCAGTTTTTTTATCATAGTAGGAAAGTTCTCTGAACTCTTGCAATTTCCCAAGGCTTGAAAAAGTATATACTGTGTAGTACGATATATATAAGGAGGTATACTATATGAACTTAGAGGAATGGAAATCCCAAATCAAACGGGGAACCCTGGAATTTGCCATTTTGCTGATGATACAGGAAAAAGCCTGCTACGGCTATGAAATCATGACCAGACTGGAGGAATGGCCGATGCTGGCGGCAAAGGAAAGTACGGTGTATCCGTTGCTGCGGCGGCTGTTAAAGGAGGGCTGTCTTTCCGCATATTGGCAGGAGACGGCAGAAGGAGTCCCACCACGGAAATATTATGCGATAACCGAACAGGGAAAGGAGTATCTGGCGGCTATACGCCAGGAATGGAAAAACCTGCTGGAAGCAATCGAAGGCTTGCAAAGAACATCAGATGGATAAAGCAGGATAAAGCAAGATAAAGCAAGGCAAAAGAGAGCAAGAAAAGAAAAAAGAAAATGGAACAGAGCGCAGAAAAGAATACAGAAAGGAGCAAAGCCTGGAAGAATCATAGAAAAAAATGGGACAATTTTGTAACCGGCCAGGGAGAAAAGCGTACTTATTAGTAAATGATAAAAACAAAAACGTTTGCCGTACACTAGGTAGAAAGCGGCGGGAACAAAATCTATAGGAAATAACAGAACACGATAGAAAACAGCAAGATACGATGAGAAACAGCAGGAAATAACTGGGAGGAGGAGCAGGATGGAACAGAAACAAGGGCAAGCCATGCTGGAGGATCAGGCGATTATCACGTTGTATTGGGAGCGGGACGAGAGTGCCATCCGGGAAAGTGATCGGAAATACGGGGGATTGTGCCGCCAAGTGGCAGGTAATATTTTGCCGCTCCGCGAGGATGTGGAGGAATGTCTGAATGATACGTGGCTGGGAGCATGGAATGCGATGCCGACGGCAAGGCCGGAATTTTTATCTGCTTTTTTGTGCCGGATTGTGAAAAACCTGGCCTGGAAGCGGACGAACTATAACCTGGCCAGAAAGCGAAGCCCAGAGGCTTTGCTCTCTCTGGAGGAGCTGGGAGACTGCGTATCCGGGGAAAGCAGTCCAGAGCAGCAGGTAGAAGCAAGGTGGCTCGGGGCGCAAATCAGTGAGTTTTTATGGAGCTGCAAAAAGGAGGAGCGAGATATCTTCCTGCACCGGTACTGGTATTTTGACTCGGTGTCCGAGATTGCCCGGCAATTTTCCGTCAGCGAAAGCAAGGTAAAAACGGTGCTGTTCCGGATGCGGAAGCGTTTGCGGGTCTTTTTACAAGAGAAAGGCGTAGCGCTTTAAACGCTGCGTTCCTTTTGAAAAGACTTTTGTTATTCCTAATCAAGTACAAGAAATAATCTTGTCCATTATAAAAGAAGAGAAGGGGGAGGTAGTATGAACAAAAAACTACAACAGAACAAAAAGCTTATTGTATGTGTGGCCGGATTGTCGGCTACTATCGCAGGGCTTCCCTGTGGCTGCGGCATATGGGGGAAATGGTGTTTGTACTGCCGGAGGAGGGCGTGTCCGTCGAGGAACTTTTGGACAGCCCGGAGCAGCTTCGGGAGGCGTTTTGCGGAGGCGAATCCGTCCAGGCCGAAATCATCTGGCAGGTTCCGCAGTTTACCTGTGAGATGGAACAGGATCTGAAGGAGGCGCTGCAGAAACTGGGAGTGGAATGTGCTTTTGAAGAGGAAATGGAAAATTTTTCCTATTTGGCAGATATTGATTTGTTTGTGAGTGAGGTACGGCAGGGAACCAGGCTGGCGATTGACGAGGACGGGATTGAAGCGGCGGCGTATAGCTATGTAGCGATGGGAACTACAGCTTCGGCAAGGGAGCCGGAGAAATTGGAAGAGATCGAGATGATTTTAAATCGTCCGTTTTTATACGGCATTGTTTATCAGGGCGTTTATGTATTTGTTGGAGTGTGCGGGAACCCGTAACGTCATATCGTTAGAATCTGTATTTTACGTAGCCAAAATTGGTGCAAGTGAAGGATAAAAACAAAAAAATTTTGTAAGAGGAGGCGGGAAGGATGACCAAAAAGGAATTGGCAGAGGGAATCCATCAGGTAGAGGACAAGCTGGTAGCAGAGGCCGGATCTGTACGGCAGAAGGAACCAGGTGCCTATAGCCAAGAGGAAGTAGGAGGATGTGGATCAAAAGAAGTAGGCATGGCTGCCAGGAAACCTCATAAGTTAAAATTCTTCTCTCGCCGGGGCGTGGCAGCCGCTGCAGCCATGTTGGCAGCGGTTCTGATACTTTGCGTTTGGTCGGGAGGCTTTGGGACAGAGAAGGATGGAGATAGAAACGGAACCAGCGGAAACCATAGAACGGAGGACGGATATCCGAACGATGAAACGGGTTCCAACGGTACGACAAGCAGTTCAGACGATTCCAACGGAGGCGTATTGGACAGTTTGTTTGGAAAAAAGAAAGGCTACCAGAAAAAGGCGGTCGCGTTAGCGGCTACTCCGAAAGGTTATTCTATGGATTCTGTAAAATTTCAGCAGGTATTGGAGGAACATCCAGTAGAGCCTTCCTTTTACGAAGCGCTGCAGGACTTTACCTTCCGGACGGCCAGTGCGTTGGCAGGAGAAAAAGAAAAAAAGGGAAAAAATCTGCTTTACAGTCCGTTAAGTTTGTATTATGCTTTAGCTGTAACTACAGAAGGGGCAGCAGGAGAGACGAAAGAGGAATTGCGGAGCCTGCTGGCCGTATCCGATACCGAGGATTTGGCCGGGCAATGTGCAAACCTGTACCGCCGCCTGTACCGGAGCCATCAGGATGGGAAGCTGCAAATCGCCAATTCTCTCTGGATGGCAGAGGAATGTCAAGGAATCCCGATTCACTGGCAGGAGGAGTACCTGCAGACAGCAGCGAAGGATTTTTATGCTTCTTTGTTTTCGGCAGATTTTAAAGAGGATACGACCTACCGCAATATGGGCGAATGGGTGTCCGATCAGACGGCGGGGCTGTTGAAGCCGGATGTTACTCCATCCGAGGAGGAGAGGGAGAAACGGCAGGAGGACGGCTCGGAGCAGATCCTTGGAATCTTAAATACGGTTTATGTTAAGGATCGTTGGCTGGATGGCTTTTATGAGGAGTTTACCAGAGAAGAGGAGTTTTATCTGGCGGATGGAGAAACGGTTCCGGCTTCTTTTATGTGTAAGGGAGACTGGGGAACGTTTTTTGAGGGAGAAGGATTTTTGCGGGCAGAGCTGGAACTGGAGCAGGTCGGCAGTATGGTGTTTGTGCTGCCGGACGAGGATATATCCGTAGAGGAGCTTCTGGCCAGCCCAGAGCGTCTGGCAGAGGCGTTTTTAGGGGGAGAGGAGTGGGAAGGAGAGCGCATCTGGCGGGTTCCGAAATTTGTCAGCAGCAACAAACAGGACTGGAGAGAACTGCTGGAGGCGTGTGGAGTAAAGAAAGCGTTTCAAAGAGAAGAAGCGGATTTTTCCAGGATGGTAGATCAGACTGACCAGAGAATGGAGGTCTGGATCAGCCAGATCGAGCAAGGAACAAAGCTGATCGTAGAGGAAGGCGGGATTGAAGCTGCGGCTTATACTTATGTAGCTCTCAGTGGTGATGGAAGGGAGCCAATCATAGAGAAAAGTGCGGAAATGATTTTAAACAGGCCGTTTTTGTACGGGATTGTCCAGGAGGACGTCTATCTGTTTATCGGGGTATGTCAGAATCCGGCGGTAGAGGAGTAAAGACGGCCAGGGAGGGAAAGGAGCAGAAAGAACGTGCGGATTGCAGCAGTAGTAGAAAATTTTAATGATTTGGAAGGAGAGACCTGGCGAGACGGGCTGGCGGCGGCGATTCGGGAAAAAACAGGAGCAGATTATGTGATTACGGCCATGGCTGGAGATTTTTTAGAGAACGTTTGTCTGGCAGCGGAGGAAAAGTACCGTCGGGCAGAGCGGGCTTGTGCAGCAGGAATGGATATGGTGCTGGAACTGCCGGTCAGTGTGTGTCTGTCTGATTTGGCGACAAAGGCATTTTCCAGTCTGTCTATGTTAAAAAGGTTGTATGGTGTGGATGATTTGGTCATTCTCTGTCACCGGGAAACAGGAAAGAAACTGTCAGCTATTACTGATTTTATTTTTCGTGCTTCCCCGGAATACCGGGCAGAATTGGGACGCTGCTTACAGTGCGAGGAGGATTTTTTTGCGGCACAGGCACAGGCGGCAGAGCGGTTTTTCCCAGGGGCAGCGGACTTGTTAAGCGATCCTTATAACCAGACGGCGGTGGAATTACTCAAAGCAAGGTATCAGTTGTACTGGACGATAAAGCCAGTTTTTTTGGATATAGAGGAACTTGAGGCAGGACGGAGCAAGGAAGAGGCAGATAAGGCGGCAAAGCCAAATTTCAAGGCAGAGCAGAAGCAGGCGACGCTGTTTTTGGGCGGTAGGCTCCGGCAGTTGTTCCAGGAAATGTCAGAGGAGGAAGGGAAACGAAGGCTTGAGGGAACGCCGGATGGTGGGCCGGAATTGTTAGAGTGCATCAGGAAAAAAATGGGTGAATTGAAGCAAACAGAGGATTTGGAAGAGATGGTACAAGTGTTATGGGAAAAGACGCTTTCTGGAAAGCCCATCCCGAAGAACACGATCCGAGCCTTTTTGCTCCGGTTGCTGATTGGAATACAGCGCGGCAATTTAATTATTTGCGGCCTTCGTGCGAACTGTCCCTATACCAGAGTGCTGGGAATGAAACCGGACGCCGCACCAGTGCTTTCTTATTTGCAGGAAAAATCATGGGTTCCTTTGCTGGTGGAGCTATCCTATGAGGCAGAACAGAGCGCACAGGAAAGGAAGAAGCTGGATGAATGCGGGCAGATGCTGGCAGCGCTTGACGATGCGGCACATGAACTATATTTGCAAAGTCATAGAGGAAGCAGATCAGACTTATAGAGATAGAAGAGGGTGTATAGTAGCATACTATCTACTTCGGAGCAGTACAAAGTGCGGATTGTAGTAAGGAATGGGAAATTTGTAGAGTATGATGTTCCGACTATGAAAATGGAAAACTATAACAGCAATGCTATTTTTGAGAAGAATTTGTATTTTTTGTTGCCGTTCTTACCATATTAATGATGAAAAGCGATATAAAGCGTGTAATGAGAATGATTTTGAGTTAAACAGGCTGCTAATGGAATATCAGAGTGTTGTTTTTGCATTAGAAGAGAATATTAGTAGAGGAAAAGTGGAGGGGCAGATAATAAAGGATTTAATAGTCCTGTTTGAACAGGTCGTAGACCAAGTGGCGAAGAATTATGAAAAGGTAGGGAAAGAAGTTGCAGAAATTATGGATAATGGGCATTTTTGGTTAGAGAGCGACAGGGTAAAGGAAGAAGGAGGATGGTACAGTTTGCGGTGAGTATAGGAAAAACGGAACCTGAAGCCATCGAGATTACTGCAAAGCAATATAGCATCTCTACGGAATATGTCGTGGCAGCATTAGATGTATAAGGTTATGATACAGGAGCAGCTTATATCTTCAGTATATAAGCTGCCATTGTTATTATCGGGTAAACTTTTGCAATTCCCAAAAGTTTTGCAGTTTCATGCGAGATGACAAAATTATTCAAAAGTTTAGTGACAAAACTAATTAGATGTGTTATACTGATAGCTGTGCAGGAAATTAAATAGTTTTTTGTCCGAAGAAACGAAATGATATAGGAAATGACAAAATATTTGCCGTATCCTATCCATGGATGCACACGTCCGCAATGTACGTATCTGCAATACATGTGTGTACCATGCACGCATATACAATAGGTGTGTATAGAGAATGTAGCTGCATTTGCAATATACGGACGGTGCAATCATTATTAGGAAGAAAAGGAGAATGGGTATGAAGAATGCACCAGCAGTAAAGGTAGGAATCGTAGCGGTATCCCGTGACTGTTTCCCGATGAGCCTGTCCGAGAACCGCAGAAAGGCAGTTGTAGCTGCCTATCAGGAAAAGTACGGAGAAATTTATGAATGTCCGGTCTGTATCGAAAATGAGGTTCACATGAGGCAGGCTCTTTCAGATGTCAGAGAGGCAGGCTGTAACGCTCTGGTCATTTATCTGGGAAATTTCGGCCCGGAGTCTTCGGAGACACTTTTGGCGAAGGAGTTCGGCGGCCCTGTGATGTTTGTGGCAGCAGCCGAGGAGAGCGGAGACAATCTGGTGCAGGGCAGAGGCGATGCTTATTGTGGAATGCTAAATGCCAGCTACAATTTAAAGCTGCGTGAAATTCAGGCTTATATTCCGGAATATCCGGTTGGAACGGCTTCGGAATGTGCAGATATGATTCAGGAATTCCTTCCGGTAGCCAGAACGATTATCGGGCTGCGGAATTTAAAAATTATCACCTTCGGCCCTAGACCGCAGGATTTCCTTGCCTGCAATGCACCGATTAAGCGTCTGTATGACCTTGGTGTAGAAATCGAAGAAAATTCCGAGCTGGATTTGTTTGAAGCCTATCATAAGCATGCAGGGGATGAACGAATCGCTGGTATTGTAAAGGAAATGGAGGAGGAGCTTGGTACAGGGAATAAAAAGCCAGAGGTTCTATCAAAGTTGGCGCAGTATGAGCTGACGCTTTTAGACTGGATCGAGGGACATAAGGGCAGCCGGGACTATGTGGCGATTGCCGGAAAGTGCTGGCCGGCCTTCCAGACACAGTTTGGCTTTGTACCATGCTATGTCAACAGCCGTCTGACCGGACGGGGAATTCCGGTATCCTGTGAGGTAGATATTTACGGGGCTCTAAGTGAATTTATCGGAACTTGTGTCAGTGAGGATGCCGTAACCCTTCTGGATATCAACAACAGCGTACCAGCTGATATGTATCAGAGTGAAATTGAAGGAAAATATTCATATACCCATAAGGATACCTTTATGGGTTTCCATTGCGGCAATACGCCATCCGGCAAGCTTTCTTTCTGTGAGATGAAATATCAGATGATTATGGCCAGAACACTTCCGGAGGAGGTGACACAGGGAACGCTAGAGGGTGATATCTGTCCGGGGGATATTACGTTCTTCCGTCTGCAGAGTACCGCCGACAGCAAGCTTCGTGCTTATGTGGCAGAGGGCGAGGTGCTTCCGGTGGCTACCCGTTCCTTTGGCGGAATTGGTGTATTTGCGATTCCGGAAATGGGCAGGTTCTATCGCCATGTGCTGATTGAGAAGAACTATCCGCATCACGGAGCTGTGGCCTTCGGACATTTTGGAAAGGCATTATTTAACGTATTTCGCTATTTAGGTGTGACAGATATCGGCTTTAACCAGCCTAAGGGAATGCTGTACCCAACGGAGAATCCGTTTGAGAAATAGTCTGTAAGAAGGGATAAACCTACTTCAAAAAGGAAGCTGGAGGAAGAAAAGAAATTTAAGAGTTTAGAAAGTAACTGCCCGCCTTATAGCAGAAACGTCATACAGAAAAGAACTATGGCGTTTACCAAAAAGGCGAGCAGTTACTTTTATATAGCTTGCACGAATCAAATCAATTATTTTAGCTGCAGCTCATATAGCTTTTTATAGATTCCATCCTGTGCCAGCAACTCCTGGTGTGTCCCGCTTTCCCGGATTTTTCCTTTGTGCATGACAATGATATTGTCAGCATGTTGAATCGTGGAAAGACGGTGTGCTACCATAATAGTCGTGCGTCCGTTCATCAGAGTTTTTAATGCTTCTTCAATCAAAAGCTCGGTTTCAGTATCAATGTTGGCGGTCGCTTCGTCCATCACCAGAATAGCCGGATCGTAGGCCAGGGTACGGGCAAAGGAAAGGAGCTGGCGCTGTCCGGCAGAAAGGGTGGAACCGCGCTCGGTGACTGGCTCGTCATAGCCTCCCGGCAGCTTTTCAATAAAGTGGGCGGCGTTGACATGCTCGGCAGCCTCCCGCACCTGTCCGTCTGTGATTGTATCGTTTTTCAGGCGGATGTTGCTTTTGATATCTCCGGTAAACAGGAAGACGTCCTGCTGAACCTGGCCGATTGCTGCCCGCAGCGCTTCCAGGCTGTATTGCTTGATGTCGATGCCGTCAATCAAAATCTTTCCTTTTTGAATGTCATAATACCGTCCAATCAGGTTGAGAATCGAAGATTTCCCAGCGCCGGTTGCCCCGACAAAGGCGACCTTCTGGCCTGGCTCGATCACAAAGGAGACGTCGCGCAGGACATATTCCTTGTTGTCATAGGCGAACCAGACATGCTGAAATTCGATCTGCCCTTTGATCGCAGCCGGACGGAGCGGATGCTCTGCTTCTTGGATCATCGGCTCCTCGTCGAGAATCGTAAAAATCTTTTCTGCCGAGGCAATAGAGGACTGGAGGGTACTGAACTGCTCGGCCAGCTCCTGGATCGGCTCGAAAAAGGAATTGATGTATTGCAGGAAGACGTAGAGCGTCCCGATGGAAATGACGCCCTGGAGTACCTGCCAGCTACCGGTGGCAATCACGATCACGAGCGCCACGATGGAAAGGAGGTAGATCAGTGGACGGAAAATGGCGAATACCATCATTTCCTTATAAAACGCTTTGAACAGCTTGTGGTTTTTCCCGTCAAATTCCTGGTATTTTTCCTTTTCCCTGGCGAAAATCTGGATCACCTTCATACCGGAAATATTTTCCGAAAGGAAGGTGTTTAAGTTCGTCAGCCTGGTACGGGCCACCCGGTAGGTAGCGCGTGAGATTTTTCGGAAGACGACTGTCAGCACGGCGACGACCGGCAGCAGGACAAAGGAAAACAGCGCCAGACGCACGTTCATCGTCAGCATGACCACGGCCAGCCCGATGATTTTTACCACGTTGCGGAACAGCCGAACAAGGATACCGGAATACATTTCATTCAAAGCTTCTACGTCGTTGGTTGCCCTTGTCACCAGACGCCCGACCGGGTTTAAGTCAAAGTACCGGAGGGAAAGACACTGGATATGGGTAAACAGCTCTTCCCGGATGTTGTAAATGACCTTCTGTCCGGTTAATTGCAGCAGCCAGGTCTGGATGATATTGAATACAATGTTAAACACCAGGATAAATACATACAAAATGGCGGTATGCCAGATGCCCGTCCAGTCGGAGGCACGGAGCTGTTTTAAATCTGTCCGGTTTAACAGCGTGCCGGTGAGAATTGTGGAAGCGTTCCCAGTGTCTGACCAGGAGCCGGAACCGGAAGGAAGAGCGTCTTCCGCCGGGGTAATGAGAAGCGTTCCGTTGCTTTCCTCTAACGTAAAGGCCGTTTCATCCCAGGCCTGTAAAAGCTGCTGTGCCGCTACGTCCAAATGCCGGAACAGATAATAATGGTTGCCGTAGAGCACCATCTGACTGTAGCGCCCGGAGGAAAGCATCTGGGATACCCTTTCGTTCCCGCTTTCCATCGCCTGTGCAAAGTCTGCCCGGAGCGCTTCTGATTCCTTGGCAGAGAGCTTCCGAATAGAATCTCCCTCGTAGGAAAATGTTCCTTTGGCAGCGTTTGTGCTGGTGGTGTCTGTATTGCTGGCCTCTATACTGCTATCCGAATTTGTGTTGGTATCAGCACTGGCGTTTGTACTAGCCTCCGTATCTACGGAAGGAAGCTCCAGATACGGATACTGGTAGCCGCTTATGTAGTCGTCAATAGCGTCGCCGACCAGAATCGGGCGGTAGAGTTCCAGCCCGGTTAAGAGTAGCACGAGCAAAAGCGAGACGGCCATATAGTGCCAGAATGGTTTGACATAGGTTAAAAGACGCCGCAGGGCGCTGCCGCGGAACTGAGATTCCACGCGGTCTTCTGTAATTTGGTTGACTTGATTGGATGACATGGATCTCACCTCCTAAATCGCTTCCAGTTGCTTTTCCAACTGCTGCTTTTCGTACATGTCATGGTAAATTCCCTGACGGGCCATCAGCTCGTCGTGTGTGCCGTATTCGGCCATCTGGCCGTCCTCCAGCACCAAAATATGATCGGCGTTTTGAATGGTGGAAATCCGATGGGCAATGATAATCGTTGTTTTGCCTGCCCGGTTTTCCTTGAGGTTGGTCAAAATCTGCTCCTCCGTATCGGTGTCTACAGCAGAAAGCGAATCGTCTAAAATCAGCAGCGGCGCATCCTTCATCAACGCCCGGGCAATCGAGCTTCGCTGCTTCTGGCCGCCGGAAAGAGTGACGCCCCGTTCCCCGACCATCGTCTGGTAGCCGTCCGGAAAGTCCACGATATTGTCATGGATACAGGCGGCTTTGGCAGCATCCACGACAGCCTCGGACGGGCAGCCCTTGACGCCAAAGGCGATGTTTTCCTCCAAGGTAGAAGAGAACAAGAAGTTATCCTGCGGCACGTAGGCGATGTTTTCCCGCAGCACCTTTAACGGAATCCGCCGGATTTCCGTGCCGGAAAGGGAAAGCTGGCCAGGCTCGGTGTTGTAGAGCCGCAGCAACAGATTGGCAAAGGTCGTTTTGCCGCTGCCGGTCCGTCCTAAAATAGCCAGTGTTTCGCCGGGAGCTACTTCAATAGAAATATGGTGTAAGGCCGGATACTGGCTGCCCGGATAGGCGAAGGTCAGATCCTGGAAGGAAATGCTGCCGTCTAAGGTAGTGACAGGCGCAAGGTTCCCTTCGTCAAAAATCTCCGGCTTTTCGTCAAAAATAGCCTGGACACGTCTGGCAGAGGCACGTCCCTGAGAAAAGTTGTTGATACAGTCCCCGCAGGCAATCATCGGCCAGACGAGCATCCCCAGATACTGGTTAAAGGCGATGAATTGCCCTAAGCTGATGCCACCGGTAATCGCCAGGTAGCCGCCGTACAGCAGGGTAATCAGGGTGCTGATGCCGATGATTCCGTCCAAAAGCGGGATGAACATCGCATGAAGCTTGACAACATGCAGGTTTTTGTCCATGTTTTGCTTGTTAGAGCGGGCAAAGGCGGCCAATTCCTGATGCTCCTGGACAAAGGCTTTGATCACACGGATTCCGGTCAGGCTTTCCTGTACCTGGTCAGAAAGCGAGGAGAAGGCCTCCTGCTTGGCAGTATAACGCTTTTCGATTTCCTTGCCGAAATAATAGCAGCCGACCGCGATTGCCAGCAGTGGGATAACGGCCAGCAGCGTAAGCTGTAGGTCGATGTGCAGCACCATTTTGGCCAGCACCATAATCGTCATAATGATCGCGTCAAAGGCGGTGATGATAGCAGGGCCGACCGTCATACGGATCGCGTTTAAATCATTGGTAAAATGCGCCATCAGATCGCCGGTTTTATGCTCGTTAAAATACCGGGACGACAGCTTTTCCAGATGCCCGAACATATCGTTCCGCAGCCGGTATTCGATTCCACGGGAGGAACCGAAGATAAAATAACGCCATAAAAAGCGCCCCAGCGCCAAGGTAGCGCCGACGAGGAAAATCTTTACAATCAGAATCCAGATATCGTCCATCGTCATCGTATGGTTCTGGAGCCCGTCTGTGATTTCTCCGGTGTACTGCGGGATATAGAGATTGGCCATATCCACAATAAACAACGTGATCAGGCCGAACAGGTACTTCCATTTGTACTGCAGGATATAGTACAAAAAGATTCCCTGTTTCTTTCGTTTTGCTTCCATGTAGTTGATATTCCCTCCATTCTACCCCATCCTGTCCCTTTGGCCTGGCGAGGCGTCTTTGATTTTGCGGTAGAAAAACCCCCAGGGCGGAAGCACCGGGGATTTTTGCCGAACATATGTTAGTGATACTGAGGTTCACTATAGCATAAATACGTGGGGATTGCAAGTTTTTATTTCCAGGATATTTACAGCATTTTCACCATGAAATATTCATCTGCAAAGCTTCCATCTAAATAGCGCAATGCTCTTGGAAGAGTGCCGACAACTTCAAAGCCAAAACCACGGTACATAGAAATCGCCCGTTCATTGGTGGTGACGACATCTCCTTCTACATT
>CASCWU010000009.1 GCA_949155905.1 uncultured Lachnospiraceae bacterium | reverse complement strand
GAGACATTTTCCTGTGTGGTTTATTAAGACATTATCATAAATGGTTTATAGAAAATACCCGGCAGCGTTTTCTTTTCTTGACAAATCCTTCTCTCCATGCTACACTCGATATATCGAAGTGCGATACATCGAGATACGATAGATAGGTGAGGTGATGCTTTGAATTCCCATATCAAAAAAGTTTATGTGCCGATGACAGAAACCGGCTTCTATATTCTTTTGTGTTTGCAAGAGGAAGCACACGGCTACCGGATCGTCCAGCAGGTAGAGGAGTTGACCGGCGGCGCTGTCCGTATCAGCCCCGGCACACTTTACGGAAGCCTCTCCAAAATGGAACGGGACGGATTGATCCAGTTTATCCGTGAGGAGGAAAAGCGCAAGCTTTACCAAATCACGGCATTGGGACAGGAGGTATTGGATTTGGAAATAAAACGAATCCGGCGTCTCTGCCGGAATATCAAAGAATATCAGCGAAGGGACTATGAGGAAAGAAAACAAGAGAAAGGATTTTATTTATGAAACAGAAGCATACCAAAATAGAAGTCCGTTTCTTTAGCATACCGCAATGGCAAAAGGAACAGGACTATCTGCAAAAGCAGCACCAAAACGGCTGGAAGCTTCTTTCTGTCCATTTTTTAGGGATATATGTTTTCCAGCGCTGCGAGCCGGAGGATGTCGTATATCAGCTAGACTACAGTCTGGAAAAAAACAACAATCCGGCCATCTATATCCAGATGTTTGCAGACTGCGGCTGGGAATATATCCAGGACTTTTGGGGCTACAGCTACTTCCGTAAGCCGGTCTCCGAAATGAATGGCGAAGAGGAAATCTTTTGCGATAACACCTCCCGATCCCATATGATCAAGCAGGTGATAAAGGGGCGCATCCTTCCTCTATGCTGCCTGTTCTTTTTCGTTCTTCTTCCGCAATGTATTCTGCAGTTTTTAGGACACGATCCCTTCCAGCGCATTCTGGCCTGGTTTTATGTTGGGCTTATTATCCTGTATCTGTTTTTCTTTTCCTGGTCGGGATATCGTTTCTGGAGGTTTTTGCGGAAATAACGAGGAGCTGCCCGCCCTCTTTTCCAGTGGTTAGCGAAGCTGTGACGCCTCATACTGCGTCCGGTATTCAGTCGGCGTCATACCGATTAGCTGTCGGAACATCCGGTTCAATGGCTGCGTGTCGGTATAGCCGACTGCCACTGCGGTCTCCTTAATCGGCTTTCCTGCACGGATCATCCGCTTTGCCTCTTCTAAGCGCAGACGGTTGATATACTCTAGTAAGCCGATTTCTCTCTGGTTCTTAAAATTTCTGGACAGCCAGGAAAGCCCTACCCCAAACTGCTCTGCCAGCGCTCCTACCGTCAGGCTGTTTTCGGTATAGTGCGCTTCGATATAAGAAGCCACCTGATCGATAAGGCTTGTCTCTTCCTTGGGTTCTTCCTCTGGAAGCCTTTGCAGACAGGCATGATAAGACGCTACCGAAGCCTCCTCCATCCCGGAAAAGCTGCGGTACTCCAATAGCTCTCCGATTTCCTGATAGCACCCTCCAACTCCCTCCCAGCCCTTCCAAACTGAACTGATATTGACCGAAATCGGCATTGCAAACTGATAGCCAAGCACACGGCTTAGCCGTCCGGCAATCTCCTCTAAGCAGCCTTCCAAGCTCTCCTTTTTTCCTCTCCTACGTTTGCCAGCAAAAACCACTTTCCATCTGTCTCTGCTCCGATTTGGAACAGGCCTTCCTGGCTCACCAGCTCGGACAAAACGTTGTTTACTACAAAATATGCCGTTCCCATCATTTCTGAGGTCAGTGTTCCATCCTCCTCGGCAAAGGCAGCAAAATCTAAAATTTCTACGCTCATTAGGGCAAACCAGTCTTTCGGACAGGCTTCCTTCCAGCCGGACGGCGGCTCGCTTTTGATAAGGCCAGGCTTTTGCTTTAGCAAACGGTTCATTTTTCCGTTGTCACTGTCCTGTTTTTCCTGGCGGAGCAGGCTCCTTTCCTCCTCGTATGCCCTTGTCAGGCTGATAAACGCAGCACGAACTGCCTCGATATCATCCTTAGCGCTATCGGTTTCCTCCGTCCATGCCTGGATCGCTTTCCCCCGGACTGTTTTCCCGGCTATCTGGCGCAGCTCTTTTACCGGTGCATAATTCCTCCTGGTAATCCACCAGGCACCTGCACCCCCTGCCAAAATGCCTCCTATCAGATAGATTCCCAAGAGCAGGCGCATCACCGATACTGTCCTCTGATATTTTTTCGTTTCCAGCAGACTGACCAGCAAAAGCCCTTCCCGCTGACTTGCCTGGGACATTTTATCATATTTTCTGCTTTTCTTCTTCTCTGTCAGCCCCTCTGGCTCCAGCCAGCACTCTCCCTCTGGCAGTTCCAAATAAATATAAGAATTTGGTATGGAAAACAGACGCTTCATATATGAGGTGTCTAAGGTAAATACTACCAATACCTCCGTCCGCCCCTTCCAGCTTGCGCCAGAGGGATATAAATAGAGCAGACGTTCCCCGCTTTTATAAAGCCCTCTTTTACCAGTATCTACCGCCTCCTTTATTTCCTCTGCACGCATACCGCATTCTCCCGGAAGCAGCGTCTTTGCCCACTCCAGCGGACAAAAGCGCTCTCTTCCCAGCATATAGCCGGTGTCCGGGAAATAAACGAGTACCTCTGCCAGCGCCTCATAGGAAGCACGCCAGGTTTTTAATTCCTCCTGCAAGGCCTTGGAACGCTCGGTCTGTAGCGCGGAGTAGCGGCCCCCCACTCTATATTGGAGCGCCGCTGCCTCTGTACTGTTTGTAATGGAATACCCCAGCAAATCCAGGGAATGTAATATATCGTCAAACTGCTCCTGTATTCGGGACAGGGAGGCCCGCCCAATCAAATCCACATCCTCCTCTACGGTCTTTAGAGCCTGATGATATAACAACACGCCAAAACAAATGGTTGCTACAATCAACAGGATATAAGGAATCAGCCACTTGGAAAAGGTGGAACAAAGCTTAGCATGGAACAACCCTTCCGGTTTTTGCATACCATCACCCTTATCCTTTTACAACGTATCTATAAAGCGCCGGAATGCCGCCAGTCCGTCCAGGTTATTTTTATATACTCCGGCATCCTCCAGAACACGGACGAATACCTGGCCGATCTCCTGCTCTAAAAACTGCTCCAGTTCCTCCTCTGGCATTGTTTCCAGATCCGGCCTGGCGCAAAGCAGCTCCGAAAGCCAGACAGCATGTGCGGCTGTCTTTGGATTTTTCGTAAAGTCTCCGTGCTGCCTAAGCTCTGCCTTCATTGCCTCTAGCTCCTCCTTTAAGCGGGAGGGAAGAACAGCCAGTCCCATCACCTCAATCAAGCCGATATTTTCTTTTTTGATATGGTGCAACTCCTGATGCGGATGATAGACGCCTAACGGATGCTCCTTCGTCGTCAGGTTATTCCGCAAAACCAAATCCAGCTCATACCTTCCTTGCTTTCTCCGGGCAATCGGAGTAATGGTGTTGTGTTCCCCGTCCTGTGTCCTCGCATAGACAAAGGCTGCCTCATCGGTATAGCTCCGCCAGCTCTCCAGCACATGATCCGCCAACTCAATCAGCCGCCCGCGATCCTTGCCTCGCAGCCGCAAAACAGACAGCGGCCATTTTACGATTCCTGCCTCGATATCCTCATACCCTCTGACGGAAACAGGCTGTTTTATTTCCGCCCGTTCCATTGCAAACTCATAGCGCCCGCCCTGAAAATGGTCGTGTGTCAAAATGGAGCCGCCTACAATCGGCAGATCGGCATTGGAACCGATAAAATAGTGCGGGAACAGGTCAATAAAGTCAAACAGCCGTACAAAGGAATCCCGGCTGATTTTCATAGGACGATGCTCCCCGCAAAAAACAATACAATGCTCCTGGTAATAGACATACGGAGAATATTGCAAATACCATTCCTCTCCTCCTAAGGATAACGGAATCACCCGCAGGTTTTGCCTCGCCGGATGATCCATCCTTCCGGCGTAGCCCTCGTTTTCGAGACAAAGCTGACAGCGTGGATAGGGCTTTGCTGCCGCTTTCGCCGCCATTGCGATAGCCTTTGGATCCTTTTCTGGCTTGGAAAGGTTAATCGTAATATCCAGCGTACCATAGTCGGAAGCTACCGTCCATTTCCGATCCCGCTTGATGCGATCCGTTCGGATATAGTTGCAATCCTGGCTAAGCTGGTAAAAATACCCGGTTGCAGCCCTGGGAGCAGCTATTCCCTCGCTCTTATACCGCCTCCAAAACTCCCGCCGTACCTGGCTGGGACGCGGTGTTACAAGCCCCATCATCTTCGTATCAAACAAATCCCGTTCGGTTATCGTATCCCCTGTCAGGCCACGCTCCCTGGCATCGTCTATTAAGTGTTCCAAAATCTCTTCTAACGAAAATGCCTCCTCTGGGATCCCCTCTGGGATCCCAGTCAGTCCAAATACATCCGCCAGCAGGTTCCCTATATAAATCCGGTCGTCCTCCTCGAGCAATTCTCTGGAAATACCATACTGCACGAGTCGGACAATCCATTCTCCGGTATGCTTACTTTCTTTCATGGTATGCTCTACCCCCTCCGCCTTCTTCGGCTATGGCTATGGCTATGACTGCGATTGATATCCGTTTGGATGCCCCTTGTGCCAGTTCCAGGCGCTGGCAATGATTTCCTCTAAGGAAGCATGCTCCGGCTTCCAGCCCAATACCTGCTTTGCCTTTTCACTGGAAGCAATCAGCTTTGCCGGATCGCCTGCCCGTCTGGGAGAAATGACTGCCGGAATCGGATGTCCTGTCACCCTTCTGGCCGTCTCAATCACCTCTTTTACGGTAAAGCCTACGCCGTTGCCAAGGTTAAAAATATCACTCTGGCCGCCCTTCATCAAATATCTTACCGCCAGGATATGTGCCTGCGCCAAATCCGTCACATGGATATAGTCGCGCACACAGGTTCCGTCCTTTGTCTCATAGTCATCGCCAAAAACAGAAATCGTCTCCCGCTGTCCGTTCGGCACCTGCAAAATCAACGGAATCAAATGTGTCTCCGGTGCGTGCGCCTCTCCGATTCGGCCGTCTGCCTGCGCTCCACAAGCGTTAAAATAGCGCAGCGATACAAAACGCAGCCCATGCGCCAATCCGGTCCAATGAAACATTTTTTCCATCGAAAGCTTTGTTTCCCCATAAGGATTGGTCGGCACCGTGCGGTCAGTCTCCAAAATCGGCACCCGCTCCGGCTCTCCATAGGTAGCAGCCGTAGAGGAAAATACAATTTTATCGACCCCGTGTGCTACCATGCTCTCTAGCAGCACCTTCGTCCCGCACAGATTGTTGTCATAATATTTGAGCGGATTTGTCATACTCTCGCCCACCAGAGAATTGGCTGCAAAATGAATCACGGCGTCAATCCCTGGCTCTGCCTCCAGTACCCGATCTACAAACGCCCGATCCCTTAAATCTCCCTCATAAAAAGCAGCCTCCGGGTGAACCGCCTCCCTATGACCGGTCTCCAAATTGTCTGCAATCACTACCTCGGCGCCCGCAGCAACCAGTTCATACACCGTATGAGAGCCGATATAGCCAGCCCCTCCTAATACCAGTACCTTCATTCTCCTTTCCTCCTTTCTGGAAAGCAAACGGTTCCTCCGTCTGCCCGTACCTTCAGCACATGACAGGCTCCATCTCCAAATACCGCGTCGATTCCGCGTCGGTATTCCTCTACAAACGAATCCTCTACAAACGCCTGAATCGTCCCGGCAAAGCCACCTCCATGCACCCGGCAGACACCATGCCCTATGCCCTCACCCGTTTTTTTGTTCTGATTTAACAATGCCTCGCTGACGGCTAACGCTACCGATACGCTTTGATTTTGGACGTCTCGATTCGTATATACATTTTGTAAAAAACGGAAGGAGGAGTTCCCGGACTCCTGTATCAAATGCAAAAATGCATCAAAATCACCCTGCTCTAAAGCAGCAGCCGCTTCTTCTACCCTTCTGTTCTCTGCAAAAAAATGAATGGCACGCAGCACCGGACGGTCTCCGAGACGCTTCCTAAGCTCCGGCAGTTTAGAAAAATATTCCTCCTCCGTCACCTCGCGCAATACCTCTTTTCCAAAAACAGCAGCAACCGCCTTCATCTCTGCCGGAACTGCCGCATAATCCTCCGTCAGATCCGCATGGCTTCCTTTCGTATCTACGATACAAAGACTATACCCATAGGAGGAAAGCTGTACCGGAAGCTTCCGTACAGAAGGGTCTTCCTTTTTGGCAAAATCAATGTGAATCATCCCGCCAACTGAGCAGGCTGTCTGATCCATCAGACCGCACGGCTTTCCAAAGTATTCATTTTCTGCCACCTGCGCTGCCTTTGCAATCAGCACCGGATCCATCCGCCCCTGATAAAACAGGCCGGAAACGATATGCCCGATCAAGACCTCAAAGGCGGCCGAAGAGGAGAGCCCGGATCCGTTTGGAACATTGCTGGTCAGACAGGCGGCAAAGCCCTGGCCTAGATAGCCCCTTTGCCGCAGAGCCGCCAGCATCCCACGCACCAGCGCAAAGGAAGTTCCTGCTTCCTCCTCTCTCCTCGTATCGTCTCCGACCTCCAGGCTCATTGTCTCATAACCCTGGGATACAATCCGTATTCTATTGTCCCCTGTCGGCGCTGCCACCGCCAGCACATCCAAATTGACGGAAGCCGCCAGCACCTCGCCCCGCTGGTGATCCGTATGATTCCCGGCGATCTCACTCCGTCCCGGCGCGCTGAAAAACTCGACCCGAACGGCGTCCTCTCCTGCTCCGAGTTCCTCCCCGAACTGTTCCTGAAAGGTATTTAGCAAAGAAAGATACCGCTTTTTTTGTTCTGGAAGCTGATGCGCATCCAAATACAATTCTGCAAGCCGTCCATCCAACTGCCCCGTCTCTAACGCCTGTTTCCATTCCTCTACCCGCTTCACACTCTTGACCTCCTCATTCTTCTAGCTTATTCACTTCCTATTTTACTCTTGTTTTACTAAAAAGTCAATACAATTTTACTAAAACATAAAACAATATTACTAAACCACTAAATTCCTTAAAAGCCATCACTATCTGGCGGGCTGGTGCAGCTTTCCCGTACGATCAGCTTACAGGGAAGCTGGATCTTTATCGGCACCTCTGCTTCCATATCAGACAGCAGCTTTACGAAAGCGGCTCCATAGCGTCCCATTTCCATAGACGGTGCATGTAATGTAGTAAGAGGCGGTGTTGTAAAGGCGGACAGGCTGATATCATTAAAGCCTGCTATCGACATATCTTCTGGAATCTGCAGGCCGTGATCCTGTATCGCCCGCATCGCTCCAATCGCAATCGGATCGCTGGCAGCAAATACGGCGGTTGGCCGTGTCTCTCCCTTTAGCAAAGCATCCATCATTTCATAACCGGATTCTATGGAAAAACGCCCTTCATACAGATACTCCTCGCAGCGAATGCTATGCGCCCTGCAATAGCGGAGAAATACCGTCCGTCTCGGATCGTCAAAACGTTCGGTTTCTTCTTTATCTAAATACTCCACACCGCTCAAAAACCCAATGCTTCGATGTCCCAGCTCACACAGATAATCCAAAACAGCCGTTACTGCCTGTTCAAAGTCCAGTGTGATAGAGCTGGCAGCATGTGCTGTCGGCATGTCCAAAAACAAAACCGGTCTGCAAAGGGAGCAAATCGCTTCCATCTCTCTTTTGGAAAACCTTCCGATACATAGGATGGCGTCTGCCTGCTTTACTCCTTCGATATAGTTTAAATCCTGCTTAAACGCACGAAGCAAGGGAATCCGTTGTTCCTGGCAGTACGCCTCAATCCCCTGACGAATCGAAAGATAATAGGTATCCTCCATTTCCTGGGTAGTCGAAAACCATTGCAGCAAGCCAAGCGTCCACCCTGCGGTGGCAGAAGCCTTGAGCGGCCTGCTGTATTGTAGCTGTCTGGCCACCTCTAATACCTTTTGCCTCGTTGCCGGCTGAACGCTTAGAGCAGGGTCCTGATTTAAAATCCTGGAAGCGGTTGCAGACGATACGCCTGCTGCTTCTGCTACCTCCTTTAAGGTTGCCATATCCAACCTTCCTCCCTTCCTCCTGCTTTTTCTTTTTCTAAAGCATAGCATGTTTTTCCTGAAAAGAAAAGGGGGATTTACTTTTTGCCGGTTCTGTGGCATAATCATAGCCGAGTGCCTAAAAATGGCGCCTAAAATTTCACATAGGAGAGAAAATATGGCAAAGCTACGAAAAATGTTAGGTTCTGTTAAGGATCCCTCTATCATCGCCCTGATGGAGCTGATGAACACACAAAGCAAGACAACTCTGGCACGCTGGGCTGTCACCTATGCTAAAGCACATGTTTTGGAGATTTGCGGACGCCTCCTTCCAGACGATACCTGTTTCCAGGAAGCAGTTCAGGTGGCCTGGGAATATTTAGACGGTACGCAAACCCTCGCCCGTGCCAAGCCCTTCCTAAAGGCGGCCGCAGATGCCGCCAGAAATTTAGAAGGACAGCCCGTCGCCCAGGCTGCGGCTCGTGCTGTGGCTACCGCCTGTGCCGCAATCCAAACCCCTACCAACGCATTGGGTTTTACTTTTTATACCGCTGCCGCCCTCGTTTATGACCGGCTCGGCCTTCATAGCACTCCCTCGCTCTATGACGAGGAAGCCGCGAAGGAATTTTGCAGTATGCTGGAAAATTTCCGGCTGGTAATGGTTCCGGACGAGCCAAATCCGGCCAAGCTTAGCTGGAATTGCTAAAGTGCTAAATTTGTCGAACGGTTTTTCTATCATTCTGTGTAAATATATGGTATTTTATTGTTAGCAGCGGCATATATATGTATAGTAACAGCTATTTTTAACTCAGATAAAAGAAGGGAGTCATACAATATGACAGATAAAATGTTTGAAAATAACCAGGTAAGTATTGCAGGAAAGCTCGCAAGTCCATTTGTATTCAGCCATGAGGTCTATGGAGAAGGCTTCTATTTGTGCGACGTCGAGGTAGAACGGCTTAGCGATTCCGTTGATTTGATTCCAATTATGGTATCGGAACGGCTGTTTCCTGTCAAGGAAAACTACATAGGAAGGGAAATCTGTGTTCACGGCCAGTTCCGCTCCTACAACCGCCACGAGGAAAACCGGAACCGTCTGGTGTTATCCTTGTTCGTCCGGGAGATGTCCTTTTTAGAGGAAAGCACCGATCCGGATATCAAGCCGAATTATATTTTCTTAGATGGCTATATTTGTAAGCCTCCGATTTATCGGAAAACGCCGCTGGGCCGCGAGATCGCGGATATCCTGTTAGCTGTCAACCGTCCGTATGGGAAGTCCGACTATATTCCTTGTATCTGCTGGGGGCGGAATGCCCGCTATGCCGACAGCTTCTCAGTAGGCAGCCATGTTCAGGTCTGGGGCCGTATCCAGAGCCGGGAATATCAGAAAAAATTGACGGAAACCGAATATGAAAAGCGAACCGCTTACGAAGTATCAGTCAGTAAGCTGGAATATATCCAAACTGCTATGGCAGAATAAATCCTAAAAACCCCCTCTGGGAAAGTAAAACAGCTATTTCCCGGAGGGGATTCTTTTTAAACCTATGGCTGACTGCTGACGTAAGCGGCCAGTTCGGTTCCTTTTCGGCTATGCGGCACGGTTTTTATCTCTACTATCCGAAGCTCTTCTGCCGTTTCTCCGCAGGAAAGCACTGCGGCCAGCTCTCCTGTTCCATGGTAGGCTATCGAGTTCCCGATTGCCCTCCAGCCAGCCCATGTACCATTTTCCAGATAGCCGACATTGCTTACCCCGACAATGGCCATGCCATATTTTTTGGAGAGCATAGAATACGGCTGGTGCCATTCTGCTCCATAAACATCCCGTTTTAAATCTCTGTCCGGCGTAACGCCCCAGGCACTTGGAGAAAGTAAGAGATCCGCTCCCATCCGGCCGAACGCCTCTCCCAATACCGTACTGCTTCCGGCATTATCTGCACAGATATCCAACGCCACCCGGCCAAACGGCGTCTCTGCCACTCCCAGCCGATCTCCTATCTCATAGACGTCCTCCACCCCGGTCAATACATTGATTTTCCGATGATGCAGACGAATCTCTCCGCTGTCCGATATCAACAGAGCGGCATTATACGTCTTTTCTCCTGCCCGTTCCGTAATTCCTGCCGCTATCCACAGATGATATTGCTTTGCCAGTCTGCAATATGCCTCGCTCGTCCTTCCGGGAACCTCCTGACAAAGTGCCGGAGCCTCTACATTCCCCCACCCTAAGTCACAGCACTCCGGAAATACTACGATATCCGCCGCCCCGGCAGCCTGCTTCATAAAACGCTCCATCGTCGCCAGATTCTCCTCTGCCTTTCCAAACAGAACCGGCATTTGCGCCATACCGATTTTGATGCCCGCCATAGTCTATTCCTCCTTCTTTTCCTTTCCTCCGCTATTCTATTTTACTTTTAGCCCTATCTATCATAGTTATACCTGTATTCCGGGAAAAAAGCAAGAAAAAAGAGCTGCCGGAAAAATTTCTTCTTCTAACAGCTCTCTTTTATTCACCTTTCAGATGCTATCTGCCGCAGTGTAAACTTACCTCACGGCATAAGTTTATCTTGCTGCGCAAGTTTATCTTGCGTTATAACGATCCAATGCAGCCTGCTTATAACCGATACATTCCTCAATACCATAGTTATACAGCTCCTGTACGAACGCATCGTACTCTTCCATCGGCTTGGAGCCGGTAATAAACTTCACGGTGTTTTCCTGTACCAGTGTCTCGATGCTGGTAAACAGGTTGCCGTATTTGATGGTTTCGTCCTCAGTCATGGTCATACATGGAGGCAGCATCAGATCATAGGATGCCTTATCCCATGCGTCGTAAGCTTCCAGAGTTCTCATCCCCTCGTACATCGGATCGAACATTGCCCAGTTGTAAAGACCAAAGTCAGAGGTACTCATCGTATACTCAGCAGCTACTGCGGTAGAAAGGCTTGGATAGGTTCCGTTTGTCACCAGTTCCTTTAACTGATCGGTAAAGGAATAGGTTCCGTCTCCGTCATCCGTATAGCTCTCGCCTTCGATTCCGAGGGAATCCAAGAACATACATTCTTCGGTATACCAGTAATCCAGATAACGGCAAGCCAATTCAATATCCTTACAATTTGTCGTAATACACAGAGTTTCCTTTGTCAGCTCGCTCATAGCATAACCAATCTGTGGGGTATCCCCTTCGTTTAAGACAGGAGCAGTTACACCAGCTAAGAAGTAATCTTCCTCAGTCGTGTAACCTTGTGTCTTATACGTATCAGCCGTTAAGCCCCAAATATTCGCAGCAGCTCCAGCACGTCCGGTTCCCAGATATTCTGCAGATCCAGTAAAGGCAGCATCGTTGCTGATAAAGTTCGGATCGATCAGACCCTCTGCATACCAGTCACGGAATAACTGTACCCACTGCTTGTAGCCATCCTCCAACGGACCATATTTTACAGTTCCGTTATCGTTATAGAAGGACCCCAGTACACCATAGGCAGAAAGGAAGTTATGGCAGACGTCATAACCATTGGTAGCACCGATTAACAGAGGAGCTTCACAGTTATAATTGTCCTTAAATGCCTTTAATACATCATGCCAGTCCTGAATGGTGACAGGAGTCGGCAGACTTAAAGCATCCAGCCAGTCCTGACGAATACATAAGCCATCCCATACACGCTCGCCCTCTACAACACCGTTGTTGGAAGCAATCGTATAAACACCTACCATCCGGCCATCATCAGTTACGGTATCCTTTTCCAGCTTCTCACTGGAAGCACGAAGCGCCTGATAAGTCGGCATATATTGCGGAATATACTCGGTCAAATCATAGATAACGCCGTCGTTGCAGGCCTGAACCAGACCGCCGGTATAGTAGCTTTCAGCACTTCTTAAAATATCCGGGTAATCGCCGGAAGCCATCAGCAAACCGAATTTTTCCTTTGCTTCAGTATTCAATACTGTCACCCAGTTTACATGAACGTTGGTATTTTCCTCGATTTTCTGAATACCCTTTAGCTCGTTTGGATCATTTGCATATTCGTTTGTCCACCAAAGCCAGATAGACAGTTCCTTTTTCTCTGGCAGCGGCCAGCTCCAACCATCTCCGGCAGCCTGATCATCTCCCTGGCTGTCGTCTCCGGTGTTGCTGTCATCCTGCTTATCATTTGTGTCATCCTTTTTGTCATCCTGTGTCTGGCTTCCTTTGTCATCGGTTTTCTGGTCTTTGTTATCTTTCTTCCCGCAGGCTGCCAGAGCAGATACCAGGAAAACAGCGACCAGCAAAAGTGCCAGGACTTTTCTGAGTTTTTTCATAAAAAATCTCCTCTCCTTCTTCATTTTAAATTCCGGGGGAGCAACTGTCTCCTGTCTGTGTCTGCGTCCGACTCCGCCTTCCTTACCATAAAAGCAAGGCACTGGTCTGTCACAATCCAGGCTAGAAGAACCGCTCTCACGTTGTACCTACCGTATCACATTTTGAAGAAAGATTCTATGTCCATTTTTTCCATCCGATTTTTTCTAAATTCTGGATACTAAAAAACCGTTGATTTTAGGGATTTCTTTTCAAAACGTCTACATTTTCATACATAGACTTGTGATAAATCAGACATAACAAGAGATATATCGTTGTACCTGATCTTGCTTTCTGCATTTGTAAAGGGAAAATTAGGAGGTACATGGAAAGCCAAGTTTCCTCTTCCGTCAGTCCCCAGCCTTCCATGCCATACTATATCACACTAGAAAAACAAGTTTACCTTGCGGCGCAAGTTTGTTTACCTTGCGTTATAGCGATCAAATGCCGCCTGTTTATAGCTGATACATTCCTCAATACCATAATCCTTTAAGGACTGCACAAACTCATCGTATTCCTCGATTGGCTTTGTACCGGTAATGAATTTGATGGTATTTTCCTGTACCAAGGTCTTGATGCTGGTATACAGGTTGTTGTATTTGATCGTTTCATCCTCGGTCATTGTCATACATGGAGGCAGCATCAGATCAAATGTAGACTGATCCCATGCATCATAGGCTTCTAGTGTCCGCAAGCCTGCATACATCGGATCGTACATCGCCCAGTTATACAGGCCAAAGTCCGCTGCAACCAACGTCCAGACAGACAATGCTGCATTTAAGGTTGGATATTCGCCGTTTGCTACCTGCTGATGAAGGGTGTCGCTAAAGGAATACGTTCCGTCTCCGTTCGCTACATAGCTTTCCCCCTCAATTCCAAGGGAATCCAGGAACATACATTCCTCACCATACCAATAATCCAGATACCGGCAGGCCAGTTCCAGATCCTTACAGTTCTTTGTAATACAAAGGGTTTCCTTTGTCAGCTCGCTCGTTGCCAATCCGATATATCTCGGATCTCCTTCGTTTAAGACCGGAGTCGGCACACCTGTTAAAAAGAAATCCTCGTCCTCGTTATAGCCCTGGATTTTGAAAATATCCGCGGTAAAGCCCCAAACATTGCAGGAAGCCCCGGCACGTCCGGTTCCCATATATTCCGCCGAAGGAATCATGCTGGCATCGTTACTGATAAAGTTCGGATCCAGCAAGCCTTCTGCATACCAGTCACGGAACAGCTCTACCCATTGCCTATAGCCATCCTCCAACGGACCATACTTTACGGTTCCGTTATCGTTGTAGAACTCTCCTAATACTCCATAGGCAGAAAGGAAATCGTGCATCACATCATATCCGTTCTGCGAGCCAGTCAGAAGAGGAGCTTCACAATTAAAATTCTCTTTAAAAGCCTTTAAGGTATCATGCCAGTCGCTGATCGTCACCGGAAGTTTCATATTTAATTCATCTAACCAGTCCTGACGGAGACACATACCAGCCCAAATCCGCTCTCCTTCTACTACACCGTTATTGGAGGCAATGGTATACAATCCTACCATCCGTCCATCATCCGTTATCGTATCCTTAGAAAGCTTTTCGCTGGATTCCCGCAAACCCTGATAGGTCGGCATATACTGTGGTATAGCTTCGGTCAGGTCATAAATCAGACCATCGTTACAGGCCTGTACCAGACCACCCGTATAATAAGCATCTGCCTGCCGCAAAATATCCGGGTAGTCTCCAGAAGCCATCAAAAGACCAAATTTCTCCTGTGCCTCTGCTCCCAGCACCGTCACCCAGTTGATATGGACGTTGGTGTTTTCTTCAATCTGCTGGATCGCACGCAGCTCGTTTGGATCATCCGCATAATCACAAGACCACGCTAGCCAGATAGAAAGCTCCTTTTGCTCTGGAAGAGGCCAGCTCCAATCCGCTCCTGCTGTCTGTGTGTCGCCCTGACTGTCATCCGGCGTATTCTGGTCATCTTTCGTATCCTCTTTGTCTTCCCCCTGTGTCTGGCTGCTGCCCTTGTCATCCGTTTTCGGTTCCTCGTTTTTCTTTTTTCCGCAGCCTGCCAGTGCAGATAACAGAAATGCTGCCGTCAAAAGAAGTACAAGAACTTTTTTGAGTTTTTTCATCATAAACTCTCCTCTCTCCTTTTATTCTTTGACATAAAACAACACATAAGCAAAACATCCTTTCTCCGATAGTAGGAGAATGTTGTACTTATGAGCTGTGCTTAGCTTATCATAGTGAAAGGAAACGTACTATGTTCTTTTTTTCAACTCCATTTTTCTCCATAAACGGAGTTGAAAAATCCCTTGATTTCTCGAAGCTTTTTCCTGTATTGTCTGAATATCTGTATGAAAAATCTGACATACTCCAAAATGCCTCTGCTATATGGAACTCTTACTTTCTGCTTCTAATTCCGGCCGATATGCCTCAAAAGCAGACGGCAGGCTATATTCCTCTGCCAGCTCTTCTCCTGTCACCATTTGAATCGGCGGAAGGATCTTCGTACACTCTGCTATCCTTACCGCATATCCGACCATTCTCCATTCCACATGAGAAAAGATATGCTTTGCCTCTCCTAGCTCCACTAACTCCACGGCTTCTAGTTCAAACTCCTCTGCCAGACATTTCTCTGCCTCCTTAAAAGAAAGTTTCCCCTCTAAATTCGGCAACTCCCAAAGTCCGGCCAAAAGCCCCTTTTCCGGACGCCTGCATAGTCCAATCCGCTCTCCGTTCTCTAAGAAAAGCTTTTTCCGATCCTTTGTCCGATCTTCTGTCTTGCTTTCTTCGGTTCCTGTCTTATCTGAGGTTCTACTCTCCTTGGCAGCCTTTTGTAAAATCACAAATACCGTCCGTTCCTCTATCCTGCGGCTCTTTTTTACCGGCTTTACCGGAATCTCCCTCCACTCCTCGCCTTTGGCAATGCGGCACAGGCTTTCTGCCGGGCAGCTCTCACAGGACGGCTTCCCATTCGGCAGGCACACCGTTGCCCCCAGCTCCATTAACGCCTGATTTAAGTCACCTGGCCTTCTGCCTGTCTGAGCCACCCATTCTGCCAGCGCGCCAAACAGCAGCTCGGCTTCCTTTTTTACAACTGGCTTTGTGATATCGTCCCGGCTTCCGGTCAGTCTCTTTAACACCCGGAGGACATTTCCGTCTACTGCCGGCGCCGGCTTTCCATAAGCAATGCTGGCAATCGCCCCTGCGGTATAGCTGCCAATCCCTGGAAGCCTTTGCAGCTTCACATAAGAATCCGGCAGCTTTCCTTCGTATTCTTCCATTACCGGTCTTGCGGCCTTTTGCAGATTCCGCACCCGGTTATAATATCCTAATCCCTCCCAGAGCTTTAGCAGCTTTTCCTCCGGGCATTCCGCCAGCGCCTTGATATCCGGCAGACTTTCTATAAAGCGGTCAAAATAAGCCTTTACCGCCTCCACCCTTGTCTGCTGCAGCATGATTTCCGATATCCAGACATAATAAGGGCGCGGATCAGAGCGCCACCGCAATATCCTGGCATTGTCCTTAAACCACTCCATCAAAGGAAGCGCCATTTTGCGGCAACGCAAGACCATATCCAAAACCTCTGGCGTTCCCTTTCTAACAGAGTCTGCTATCCTCTCTTTTCGCACACTTTCCTCTGCGATATCTGGATTCTCTGATATCTCACAAGCTAGCACTCCTTTTAGCAATGCCTCGCTCCGCAATACCAGACGAATTACCTCCTCTGCCAGCGCTTCGCCGCCTTCCTCCTCTGGCGTATTCCCCAGCCTGGCTCCGGCTCTTCTCTGTTCTCTCACCTGCTCTGCCAGGTCGGCAAAGCAGCCGCCTAATCCCGTTTTCTCCCGCCATTCCTCTGCAAAAAGCACCGGATCAATAAAAACCAGATCCGGTGCCATGTTGCAGGCAGAAAGAATTGCTTCTTCCAACTCCATTTTATTATTCCGCCTTTTTCATTTTTCCAAACAATCCTTTAAAATGGTACCACAGAGCGCCCGTGATACAAATAGACGAATAAGCCCCGCAGACCACGCCTACCATTAACGGCAGGGCAAATTCCTTCACGGAATCCAGCCCGAACAGATACAAAACAAATACCATAATAAAGGTAGTCAACGAAGTATTGATGCTCCGGCTGATCGTCTGTGTAATACTGTTATTCACAACGTCCTCCAGGGTATCCTTTTTGAGCATTTCTGCCTTGTTCTCCCGGATACGGTCAAAAATAACTATCGTTGCGTTGATCGAATATCCGACTATCGTCAGCATACAGGCAATAAAGGTAGTACCAACTGTTAGCTTAATCACGGCATACAACGTCACCACCACCAACACATCATGCACCAAAGCGATAACCGCGCTTGAGCCAAAGCTAAAATCCTTAAAGCGAATCCAAATATAAATCAGCATACAAATCGTAGCAATCACGACGGCCAGCATAGCATCCCGCTTCATCTCTCCACTGACTGCCGCACTGATGCTCTCGTTTGTGATCCGTTCCCCGTCAATCCCATACTGGCTTGAGAACGCCTCCGACAAAGCCGTCCTCGTTTCCAGATCCAACTCTTTTGTCTTGATAATAACCGCATTATCGCCTACTACTGGTGCAACATCTACCTCATTGTCATTGATTACCCCGGCAACAAAGGAAGAAATCTCATCATTTCCCGGCAGATCGCCGTCAAAAAATACCTCTGTCGATGTCCCTCCCTTAAAATCCAGGCCATAATGAAACGCTGAGCCTATCGTAGAACGGTTGATAAAGAGGAACACAATACCGACTGCAATCACCAGCCCGGAAAGCAGATAGCACTTTGGAGAAAGCTTGATAAAATCAAAGACCTTTCGCTCCTTCTGAATACCGTAAAACTTCTCTTTGTCAAAGCCCAGCTGGTAAAACGCCTTTAAAATAAATCTAGTTACAAAGAGCGCGGTAAACATAGATAAAATAATACCAAGCGCCAGCGTATACGCAAAGCCCTTTACTGTACCGGATCCTAATACTGCCAAAATCGCCGCCGCAATCAAGGTTGTTACATTTCCGTCAATAATAGCGGAAAGCGCCTTGGAAAAGCCCAGCTTCATCGAAGAGCCTACCGTCTTTCCGGTTAACAGCTCCTCTCGGATTCTCGTAAAAATAATGACATTCGCATCGACCGCCATTCCGATAGAAAGGACGATACCTGCCACACCCGGAAGGGTAAGCGTAATGTCCAGTAAATTTAGTAAAATCAGCTCTAACGTCACGTAGAAAACCAGAGCCAGGCTGGCAGCCAGCCCCGGAATCCGGTAAAATACGATCATAAATAAGAAAATCAAAATCAAACCGACCGCACCGGCAAGCAGGCTTGTCTGAATGGCCTCCTCCCCTAATTTCGCCCCGACTACGTTAGAACGAACCTCCTTTAGCTCTAACGGCAGCGCACCGATCCGGATGGTAGAGGCTAAGTTGCTCGCCTCCTGCATATCCCTCTGACCACTGATCGTAGCCGTTCCGTCGGAAATCACGTTTTGAACGGTCGGCCAGGAAATTACCTTGCCGTCGTATACAATCGCAATCTCCTGTCCCAGATACTCCTCCGTTGCCTTGGCAAACTTCGTAGTGCCGGACGCATTCAGCTCCAAAATAACAATGTAGTCTACTCCAATCGTATCGTTATACGCCTTTGGGCTGGCCGTCGTAATATCTGATCCATCGATCACAACCTGTCCCTTTTCATACAGCTCTTCTATCGTATAATCCAGAGTATAGGAGCCGTCCTCTCCCATCGTCATATTGCCCTCTACCGGAACAAACTGAATCGAACCGGCATTGCCCAGCTCCTCCAAAATCCGGTTGGCATCCTGCACGCCCGGGATATCGACTACCACCCTGCGGTCGCCCTCCTGGTATACGGCAGATTCCGTGCTGTAATTATCGGCACGCTGCTGCATTTTATATATCGTATCGTCTACCTCCGTCTGGGTCGGATCCTCCTTCACCGTCTCGTAGGTAATGCTGACACCGCCTGCCAGATCCAGCCCCAGCTTAATGCCCTCCGCGCTGCCAAAGCCTCCTAACACCCCAAGCGTCATCAGTACCGTCAACGCCAAGACGACCAGAAAGCCCGCCAGCTTTATACTTCCCTGGCTCTTATCCTTCATTTTTCTTACATCCTTTCTTTCCTTTTTACAGAAAACAGAGCTGCTGCTCCTCTGTCCTGATACCCTTGCTGCGTTTTGCAGCCCGTACACCTCATAGAGTATATCACAAGTTGAAAAAGAAAGAAAGTCCTAAAATGCTTTTATTTTATATCCGAACGAAGATAATCCCCATACCAGCTTATCACCTCGCCGATCCGGTATAGCTCCGACTCTCTGCTGACGGTATACCAGAGCAGACGGTACCTGCGGTACCAATGCTCCAGGGAAGATGCCAGCGCATTCTTATCTATTTGCCCTCCTTCCTCCAGGCCGCCTACGATTTTGCCAATCTGGTTAAACAAACGAATTCCCTCTGCTGCCAGCAAATAGGCGTATACCCGTTTTCTTCCACGCTCCTCCATACATGTCATTTCTTCATAAAGTTCCAGCTCCCGCTCGGAAAGCTGATCCTCTGCATCGGCCAAAGCTTCCCATCTGACGTTCTTTATATCGTAATGCTCAGCCTCTAATCCTGCTCTGCCCTGACATCTTTCTTTATAGGCAACCATAAAATACCAGGAAAAAATGCTGCACTCATACAAACCGGAAATCGTATCGACAAACCATCCTCTGGAATCCTCATACTCGACTTTCGCAATCGCCGGATTGATTTCTCCCCGGCTTGGTATATGAGGGTTCCAGGAAAAAGCGGCGCCGTAAATCATACCGGTGGTAGAAAATTCCGGGTGATTGATATGTCCATAGTCTCCCCAATCGGTATTTAACACTCCAACCGCACCATATTCATGGGCATAACGGCACATCCGGCTGATATTCTCATAGGCTCCCTTCATATCGTTTACTAAGCTGTTCCAGCCCTGCACCCCAGGACACACATATTGGATTGCACCGACCTCCTGGAATTTTTTGGTATCCTCTGCGCTTTGCTTTGGAGAATATCCCCAGTTCAGGCAGATGGTTCCCTCAGGAAGTTCCTTTATCGCATCCGGAAATTCACAGATAATATCTCCCCAGAACATCGGAATCCGCCCATGCTCTGCTACCAGAGCGCATATTCTTTTTAAGAAGGAGACATACAGCCCTTCCCGGCCAATCCGCTCTCCCTCCTCCTTGCTTTTTCCCTTCCCCAGATCAAAGGTTTCGTCCGCACATACATTAAAATAACGAGACGTAAACAGCGGCATAAAATCCTCTATCATCTTTTTTACCAATTCAAAGCTTTCCTCCTGTGTCACGTCTATCGTATGATGCGCCATGCGCCCCGGAAAGGAAAACGGCTCCTTTTCGGCATCCGGCAGCTCGCAAAGCCCGGCATACTGCCTGGTACGCAGCACCTTATAAAGATGGCCGAAGCTGGCAATCGACGGCACCAAATCGATATAGCGTTCCTTGCAATACCTGTCTAACTCCAGGATATCCTCCGCCGTCAAAGGCGTATCGTCCCTCCATACCTCTGAAAAATCAGGAAACAAAAAGCTATGCTCAATATAAAGCTGAAGCTGATTGATTTTATAAAAAGCCAGATGGTCTACCATCTGCTTTAGCTCCTCCATTTTCGGAATCCGCCCCCGGGTTGCATCGTGATAAAAGCCTCGGTTGGGCAGAGCGGGTTCGTCCTCTATTTCCAGACACGGAAGAATCGCGTCCTCCTGGCGCAGCATCTGGCGCAGCGTCTGAACGCCGTACCACAGTCCCGCACTGCTCTCTCCGGTTATGAAGATTCCCTGTTGGTTTATCTGGAGCCGATAGCCCTCCGGCTTTTCTTTTTCTGTTTCCTCCTTTTTCTGTAAAACAATACATGCTTGTTTCAGATTTTTCTTTGCCGCAGCTCCCTTTGCTGCAGATCCCTTTTCGATCTCCCAGAAAAATCCCAGTTGCTCCTGCAGCTCCTTTTTTAAAAGGCTGGCGCTCCTGTAATCCTCCGGCTCGGTTCCTTCTGCCAGATAGATCGTTCCATGGTAGCACACTCTATAGCGTCCAAACTGATATTCCATGCTTCTTGGTTCTGGTAATACATACATTTGCATTCCCTCCTGTTTTTATTTGGATGAATTTTAACAAATTTTGATAAACTTCAGCGCTCCCGTTCTGTCACAGATCCTTGCGTTTCGTATCCATATATGCCGTATCCTTCCTTTCCTGCGTTACCATAAAACGGAAAACACTTAGACACTCCGCTACCTGCCTATCCCTTTGATACACAATGATTCACATCCTGCATCCAACGGTTTTCTCGTTGACCAATAGCTTTCAGCCTTCGTCTTGCAGAGGGAGTCTGACGCATTTGAAGTTGCCTCTGTCAATACCAACAACATTGCAGATATCCGAAACGTTACTTCCTTCCACATCGTAAGTAACAGGAATATGTAAAAAATACGTTCCATGCTTATTTACAAGCTTGGCTGTGCCAAATTTATAGATGGTCTTTTAAAGTATTTCGACATCCCTTCCGCAAAGTATGGCAGCTTCACACGGCCATTCAGTTTATTTACGGAAAAGTGGTTTTGTATAAGAGAATAATCTCTGTTAATGCCTTATTAAGCGAAAACTGCTTTAAGTCGTGTGTATGGAATACATATTCTGAAACATAATTACAAGCATCCGAATATACAGACATGGTTTTGTTCAGCAAAACTTTGTCATGAGGTGTCGTAGATATTTGTATTTTAGCTGTGACTGTTATCTGTTCCATATAGGTACTCCTTTCCTTGATATTTCACTTAATATATTATATAATAGCAGTTAGTGAGAGTCAACGGCTTAGGTGTTTTTATAGATCATAGATACACTCGTCATAATAGGCGGAAATACAGTCTAAAAGTACCTATCGTTCTTATCACCAAGTACCGTAAGCAGCTTCATCTCCCGGATTTCTGCCTCTGGAATCGTCTCATAAATCGAGCTGTAGGCGCCTGGCCCATATTGTGTGCTGGCTACGGTAGAAAAGGTCTTTCCACTGGATTACAGTTTTTCAAATAGGTCTTAAATTCTTCGGTTTTGGCTACAATCCGGCAGTTGTCCTCCAACGGATTCAACGGATTCCTTAACTCCTCTAACATATCATAGGAATAGCAGATTGCCGGATCGGCCAGCGTATCCATTAGCTGACTGGTAAAAATCAGATCTGGAAGCTCCCCGGAGGAAGCCAGCACGCCAAGCTGCATATAGTCGGTCGCTCTGGTCGGTGATAGGGTAATCCCTGTCTGTTTGGTAATCTCCTCCTTGCTTTTGCCGCAGCCTGCCAGACTGGCGGGCTGCGTTTGCCTTTATTTACACCGGCCTTCCGGTTTTTCCATAAGCCCTCTAAAAACCGGATATCGGGAAAAAACAATCCGCTGCCGTTGCATAGGAATACCGGGACTAAGAAAGGCCGCCACCCAGCAAATTCCCCAATGCCAGAATCAACATTATAATCGGTTAAAAACTCTTTAAAATACTTGAATCCGACCTACGGACTGGTAAACATCCCAGACACGCCCCTGCCAATACAAAAATCTGCAGCGACCGTTGTCTCCAAAATTCCTTCCAGATACCGGAGGTCTTTTGCTTTTTCTGATTTTCTACTTTCATTGTACTTATCCTTTCTGTATTTGATAGGTTCCTTATACAAAGCGTCTCCTCCGTTTCCCCGTTTCTAAGCTGCGGCGGCGTCAGATCCGTAATTCATTTGCTCAAACGTCTGCTTCACCGTCCGTACAAAGTCATAGGCGCCCTCTGCCGTAAAAAAGTCCTCCCATTCCACATACTTGTTTTTCGCAGGATATTGTCAGCAAAGCTGACCCGCATGCCTCCGGCGTTCTTGCGCTTAGTTCTGTGACTCCTGCCCGTAATAGGCATTTGCTCCGTGCTTTCTCAGATAGTGCTTATCCAAAAGCTTCTGCTGCATGGGAGCTATGTCGGGGGAAAGCGCTATCGTATGCCATGCCATCCTCGCACATTCCTCTAACACTACCGCATTGTGTACCGCCTCGCCAGGCGTTTTCCCCCAGGCAAACGGCCCGTGACTGTAAACAAGCACTGCCGGAACCTGCTCCGGATCGGTTTTTTCAGAAAGCGTGCTGTCTAAAAAGCGCTCAATTATCACGGATCCGGTTTCCTTTTCATACTCCCCGGCAATCTCTTCTGGCGTCATTTTCCTCGTACAAGGAATCTCTCCGTAAAAATAATCCCCATGCGTCGTCCCTAGCGCCGGAATCCCTTTTCCTGCCTGGGCAAAAATCGTCGCCCATTGGGAATGCGTATGGACAATTCCGCCCAGTGACGGAAACGCCTGGTACAGCTTTAGATGCGTCGGTGTATCCGAGGAGGGCTTTAGATGGCCCTCTGCTACCTCTCCCTCCAGACTGACCACTACCATATCCTCCGGCTGCATTTCCTCATACTCTACTCCAGACGGCTTGATCACCACAAGCCCGGCCTCACGGTCAATACCGGAAACGTTCCCCCAGGTAAATGTCACCAGATTGTATTTTGGCAGCAGCAAATTAGCCCTCCAAACCTCTTTTTTCAACTCTTCTAACATTCTTTTATGCTCCTTTATCTATCCTGTGATACCCCTGATCTTGTTTTTATTTCCAGCACGTTGCCGCCTGCTCTATTGAAAGTCCCTTCCGGTAATGCTCCATAAAGCGTTCAAAGCCTGCCACATCCTCTGGATCCGGGTTCCAGGTCAGCCCTTCGTTTCCGGCAAACACATTCCCAGAAAGCCAGTCAGCCAGAGTATGCTTTAAAGCCCCCTTACCGCCATTCGTGACAGCCGCACAGAAGAGCCGATAGGCAGCCAGCAGCGCCATTCCCCAGGCTCCGCCCTCTCCGGCGGTTTCCATCACAGTGACGGGACTGTTTATCGCAGCCGCCAGAAAGCTTTGCCCTACCTCTTTCGTTTTAAACAAACCGCCGTGGCCGGTCATCGCTTCGATTGTTACGCCCTCTTCCTTGAGCAGAATATCCAATCCTACCTTTAAGGCTCCAAATGCAGTAAACAAATGAGTCCGCATAAAGTTTGCCAGAGTAAAGGCGGCATCCGGCTGACGGACAAACAACGGCCTGCCCTCCAAAAAGCCCTTAACCGGTTCGCCGGAATAATAATTGTAGGCCAACAGTCCGCCGCAGTCCAGATCCCCATCTAAGGCACGGCGGTACAGCTTTTCATAAAGCTTGCCCCGCTCCGGCAGTGTCCCGAACAAATCTAGCACCTCTTCAAACAGATCGACCCAGGCATTTAAATCCGAGGTACAGTTATTGCAATGCACCATTGCCACCGGATCGCCTGCCGGAGTTGTCACCATGTCGATTTCCTCATAATATTGCTTTAGCTCTTTTTCTAATACCAGCATCGCAAAGATAGAAGTACCAGCCGAAACATTTCCCGTTCTTACCCGCACGCTGTTTGTCGCCGTCATCCCCGTCCCGGCATCTCCTTCCGGCGGGCAAATCGGAACCCCTGCTGACAGTTCCCCGCTTGGATCAAGCAGCCTTGCTCCCTCTTCGCTCAGGCACCCGGCCTCATCTCCCGCCGACAGCGCCTGTGGCAGAATCTCTAACAGCGTCCAAGGATAGGAATGTCCCTTTTCTGCCAAAAGCTCTTCAAATTGGGCTATCATCCGCTTTTCATAATCCGGTGCCTGACCGCTCTCTGCCTGCCCTGCGGCAATCGGAAACATTCCCGAGGCCTCTCCTACTCCGATAACTTTCCGTCCGGTCAGCTTCCAGTGGACGTAGCCTGCCAGTGTTGTCAGGTAGCGGATTTGTGGCACATGCTCCTCTCCGTTTAAGATCGCCTGGTACAGATGGGCAATGCTCCAGCGCTGCGGAATGTTATAGGAAAACAAAGCAGACAGTTCTCCGGCCGCCTCTCCGGTTGAGGTATTCCGCCAGGTACGAAAGCCTGTCAACAGCTCTCCCTTTTCGTCAAACGGCAGATAGCCGTGCATCATCCCGGAAATTCCCATTGCTGCCAGTCGGCGGATCGGAACACCGTAGACGTTTTGTACCTCTTCTTGTAAGCTCCTGTAGCAGTCCTGCAAGCCCTCCCAAACATCCGTCAGGTGGTACGTCCAAATCCCCTCCTCCAGCCGGTTTTCCCAGGCATGGCTGCCGGAGGCAAGAGGCCGGTTTTCCTCATCGATCAACACTGCCTTTATCCGGGTAGAGCCAAGCTCAATCCCTAAGACTGCCCTGCCCTCTGCTATCGTTTCTATGGCTTTTGTTTGTACGGCATTTGCTGTTGTTTTATTTCTATGATCCATATTAGCTTCCTTCTCCTTCCCATCTTGACACTCCCCCAGCAAAAGCAGGGGGAGCCCTGTTTCTGCCACTGTTATCCTCTCTGCAGCCGCAGCACGTTCCAGGAATGCGCCGGAAGCGTCACATGGCCGCCTTCCTCCACAGGTACTGTAACCGGTACAACCTGATTCGGATCGTCCTTTGTATTGACTGCCTTCATATCCTCGTGGGTCAGCACCAAATGCTCAGTTTGCCGAAACTCTTCAAAGCCGGTCAGACAAAGTTCCAGTTCTGCTTCCTCTTTTAAGGAACGGTTGACCGCAAACACCGTTAAGGACTGCTCGTCCTCGCTCCATACCGCGATGCTTTCCACATAAGGAATCTCCATCGTCGTTCCTTCTGCCATCGGGTGAAGGGATTTCCGCTTCACGGTGTAGGAATCACATTCGCATACCGTTTCCATAGCATATCCCCGGCCATAGACAGAAGCATGGAAAAACGGATAAAAAATCGTCTGCGCCCAGGCCGATCCTCCGTTTTCTGTCATAATCGGCGCAATCACATTGACAAGCTGTGCCAGACAGGCCATCTTTACCCGGTCGGCATGCTTTAAAAGCGTGATCAAAAGAGTTCCTACTACCAAGGCATCCTCAAAGGTATAGATATCCTCTAGCTGCGGAGGCGCTATCTGCCATTTTTCGATTTTTTTGTCCTGCTCGTTGCTATGGAACCAGACATTCCATTCGTCAAAAGAAAGATGAATCGTCTTGTTGCTCTTTTTCTGAATTTTCACGGCATCACAAATGTTTATCACTCCCTTGATAAACGCATCCATATCCAGGGACTGCCCCAAATACGCAGGGGTATCATCCTCCTGGTTCCCGTAATAATTGTGTAACGACAGATAATCCACCTGATCGTAGGCTTCCATCAATACTGTCCGTTCCCATTCGCCGAAGGTCGGCATAAACAGGTTCGAGCTGCCGCAGGCCACCAGCTCAATCGACGGATCCACCCATTTCATGACCTTTGCAGTTTCACAAGCCAGCCGTCCATATTCATAGGCGGTCTTATGCCCGATCTGCCAAGGCCCGTCCATTTCATTGCCTAGGCACCACACCCGGATGCCAAACGGCTCTGCAAAGCCATTTTCCCGGCGCAGGTTGGCATAATACGTATCGGTCGTCCCGTTGCAGTATTCCAATAGATTTCTGGCATCCTCGACTCCGCGTGTCCCCAGGTTGACTGCCATCATCACTTCGCTTCCTGCCCGCTTTGCCCACTCCTGGAACTCGTCGATTCCGACCTGATTCGTCTCCACCGTCATCCAGGCCAGCTCCATCTTTTTCGGACGCTTTGCCTTATCGCCGATACCATCCTCCCAATGATAGCCGGAGACAAAGTTTCCGCCTGGATAGCGGACTATCGGCACCTGCAGCTTTTTGACCAGTTCTAAAACATCCTTCCGAAACCCCATATCATCCGCCTGCGGATGCTCCGGCTCATAAATTCCGCCATATACCGCACGCCCCAAATGCTCGATAAAGGAACCATAAATCCGGTTGTCAATCCTGCTGATAACGGCAGTTTTGTTTAATGTTAGCTTTGCTTTCATCTCTCATCCTTCTCCTTTCTAATGCTTTGGCGTAGCAACGCCTCCACCTTTTGGCTACTGCTTGCTTGTTAAAGGCTTAAGCCATACTATATTATACAATGATGTTGAATTTATAACGGTAAACACCTTTTCCAATCCGGTATTCCGGATGAATGTTTTTCATCCAGCCAGTATCGCCACCCAGTCCGGCATGAATTCCGTCCAGATTCAGGTAGGTATGGCCATCCTTCCTCCTTGCTTCCTCCAGCTCTTCCTCATAGGCCGCCGCATCGCACTGGGTAATGCTATAATCATGTACGTCAAAATGGAACGGCTCTGCTCCTTCCACATAGACGCTTCTTCCAGCCTGCCCATCCTTTTCCACAGAAAGTGGAACTTGCTCACAAGCCTGGCAAGCTTCGACCGTTTCCCCGGAAACAAACACGGTCAGATTCCGCACATCCTCCTTGCCGCCGCATTCCACCGGCACCAAATACGGTACGTATTGCTCTGCTACTGTTCCCTGATATTCCCCTACCGGAACGGTGCTTTTCCGATCCGGGTAGCTTTCTACCGAGCCGCGTCCATACCATCTGACCTGGTCAAATTCTCCCGGAAGCTGGAAGGAAAGACCGATACGAGGCAGCGTATCCAGATTGCTCTGATTATATACCTCGCCGGAAATCAGAATACTGCCGTTTCGGACAAGTGTCTCTCTTTCTACGACCAAGGCTCCCTTTGCGTACGAAATCCGGCTGCGGATGAACACATGATCGCTCCCCTGATACACTCCGGTCGAAGCCTCGCCGTCTGGCTTTAGCTGATCCAGTCCCAATGCTCTCCATTCCGCGGCATAATTTCCCGATGTCCCCCGCTGCCCCTCGTCAATACCGGTCGGCGCACGGAAGAAATTGTCTGTTCCATACAGGATACAAGGCTTTCCCTCACTGGTGATTTCCAGATAAGCAGCCGTTCGCATATCATATTCCAAGCTGATATGACTGCCCTTTATCCTAAGAATCTGCGGGGCATCCAGATGTTCCAAATCCACCTTTGGCACCTCTACGGATAACGTATCGTCTCCGTCAAACTCCGCGATATGAAATCCGGTAAAATACGGAAGCTTCGATTCCTGTGTCCGGAACTGATTGCTGTAAATTTCAAAGCCTGCCGGAGCATAGGCTGTTTCTTCCCGCAGCCTGATAGAGACATTTAAAAAGCTTTCTCCTGACGCCGCCAATTCCTTATTGTATGGAATTTCTATCCGCTCCGCCGATCCGCCAAGGCCTCCGCCAAGCAGCGCCGCCATCGGATTCCCGGCGCCCTTTTTCTGGTATTCCGGCTCTGCAGAGGTATGAAAAACCGGAAGTACCCCCTGTTCTACACATCTTCCAAACAGAACCAGTTCCCAGTTTACCTCCAAATGGGACAAATCCCGAAGCAAATAACGGTTGACCAATTCATAGCCGCCAGACCCCATCCGTCCTGCCCCCCGGTAACGAATCGCCACTGGAGCCTGACAGTTCCGGATTTCCAGACAGGCAGGCTTTTCCGTTAAATCCGCAAAAACCACACCGTTTAGACACATATCTGGCACGGGATCTACGACATCCTCTCCAAACGCTCCGCCGTAGCCGTATCGTATTTTTTCTGACTGACCAGATACGGACTCAATATTCTCCCCAAAGTCCCCAGAGGCTTTCGCTCTTACCAATGCTTTGTCTTGGAAATCCCAGATAAAGCCTCCCTGACACCTTGGATATTTCTCTACCAAATCCCAAAATTCCTTGAAATTTCCATTGCTGTTGCTTTTGGCATAGGCATATTCACACATAATAAACGGTCTAAGATCCGTCGAATCTGCCATTATCTCTTCTACCCAAGAGCGATTTGGGTACATCGGCGCGATAATATCCGAAATATTCCCTTTTGGATTGCCAGACTCATATTGGACATAACGGGTTTTATCATATTCCTTTACCCAGCCGTACATCGCCGCATGATTCATCCCAGAACCGGATTCATTCCCCAGTGACCATAAAAGGATACATGGATGATTCTTGTCCCGTACGACCATCCTTGTCAGCCGCTCCAGATAAGCTCCGCTCCATTCCGGCGAATTAGAAAGCTGTCCGCCATAGCCGTGCGTTTCCAGGTTTGTCTCGTCCACTACATAAATTCCCAGCTCGTCACACAGATCATAAAAGGCAGAGGCATGTGGATAATGGCTTGTCCGAATCGCATTAAAATTGGTTCTGGGCATAGCAAGGAGCTGTTCCTTCATCGCCTCAGGGCTTAGATACCGCCCTGTCTCCGGGCAAAACTCATGTAAATCCACCCCTCGCAGCAGCAGCCTTCTCCGGTTTAACAGCAAGACGCCCTGCTCGCTCATCATAAGCTCCCGGAAGCCCACCCTTGTGCTTTCGATATCTGTCACCTCGCCCGATTCCGTCACCATCTCCACCACCAGGGTATATAAATAAGGCTCTTCCTCCGTCCAAAGCCTCGGACACTCCACCTGCATCGAAAAATCTGCCCGGAATTTCGGCATTAAATAAAAACCGCAGCGGGCAAAGGGCTGGCTTTCGGCGCTTGCCACCGTCTTGCCCTCTCTGTCGTAGAGTGTTGCCCGTACCTGACATTCCCCATAACGAGGAGTCTTTTCATAAGGCTCTGCTAAAATCCGCACAGTCGCTTCCTTCATCGTATCCCCAAACAGCGTCTCTACCTTAAAATCGTGCAGCCTTTTGCGCGGCTTTGCCACGATCCGTACATCCCGGTAAATCCCGGACAAATGCCAGTAATCCTGATCCTCTAAATAAGTTCCGTCACAAAAACGCATCACCTGAACGGCCAATTCATTTTTCCCGGATACCGCATATTCCGTAATGTCAAACGACGCATCCAGCTTGCTGTCCTGGGAATATCCGACATATGCTCCATTTACCCAGAGAAAAAAGCACGACTCCACACCTCCAAACTCCAGCAGGATATCCCTTCCGAAAAACTCCTCCGGCAAAGAAAACACTCTGCGATAGCACCCCGTCAGATTCTCCTTAGGAACGTTTGGCGCTAACAATTCATACTGTCCCTCTGTCAGCTCCGTCTCAAAGCTATGATCGCCGGTGGTTCGATTAAATGGGTAGAGCATATTCGTATAGACCGGATGTCCGTAGCCATGCAGCTCCCAGTTCGACGGAACCGGAAGCTTGTCCCATCCTGTACTGTCATAGCCTTTCTGGTAAAAGCCCTCCGGCACCTGCTCTGGATTTGGCGCCAAATAAAAATCCCACTCTCCATTTAGGCTTTTGACATACCGGGAGGCCTCCCGGTTACACGTCTTTGCCTGTTCCACACTCTCATATGCACCATAGGGATGGTGCATCGGATAACGGTTCTGTTGTGTTACATGCTGATTCTCCCATACATTCATCTTCTTTTTCCTCCTAATTTGAGATTCTACTCAAAAGAATACCCTAAAAGGCATGTCCTCAGGCAGAGCCTTTCGGGGCATACCTCTTAGGGCATGGCAGGTTTTGCTTTTTGTCCTGTATTTATTATAGTTTATTTACCAAACTAAAACAAGTCCTATTCCCGACTACTTCCGTAAAAAAGTTACCTTAGGCGATCAAATATCATCTGTGTCTCATCTTATAAAGTGGTCACTCAATTCCAAACTATCCGCCTCTGTTATTTAGCCTCCTCCCCTTGACACATATTGCTTTCCTTCCTCATCTGTGCAGGTGTCATCCCATAGCGTTCCTGGAACAGCCGGTAAAAATATCCCTTATTATGGTAGCCGCAGGTGGCTACAATTTCCTCAATCCGCCGATTTGACTGACACACCAGCTCCTTGGCTCGGCGTAGCCGGATGCCTTGTAAATATTCCTGATAGCTTAGTCCAGAATACTCCCGAATCAGCCTGGAAAAGTAGTCCTCCTGGAATTGAAAGCGTTTCACCAAATCGCCCAGACTTATCCGGGCGTAATGAGCTTCCATATAATAGACCACCTCTTTGTATAACAGCTTCCGGTAATGACGGTTATCCTCGTGCAAAAGCTGAACCGAATATTTTTCACACAGCAGCTCTAAAAGCTGCAGGGACAGACCGCGGCAAAGGTAACGGCTCCCGATCCGATCTTCCTTTAAATGCCGCAAAATCTCTACAAGCAGGTTGCAAATCTCATCCTCCTGCTCCGGCTGCGGCCGAAAATGCAGATATTGATAGGTCTGCTTTCGCTTTAACAGCTCCTCTAAAAAATGACCGGCTAGCTGCTCCCGTACACGGATTTCCTCCAATGCCTCTTTCAAAATACTATCCTGAATACCTAAAAACAAATAGATACCCCGGCAGCCGCTAATTTCATCCTGGTGGATACAGTTCCGGTCGATTAAGCATAGCTCGCCCTCTAGGAAGCAAACCTCCTTGCCCTGAATTTGCTGACGCAGTTCGCCCTCTGCCACATAAGCCAATTCCAGATAATCATGGCTATGCCGTTTCGTTCTGACTACCGAAGCCGTATCGATCCGGCAGCCGCCCTCTTCCGAAGGCACTGCTGCCGCATATGCTTCTTCTGCTTCTAGCTCCCAGCAAATGGCAAACACCTCCAGAGGATGCTTCCATTTCCAAAACTTTTTTCTTTGAGGAAGCTGCCCGGTATCCGTGTCCGGGCAAAGAAGACGCTCCCTTTGTCCTTTGTCAAGAGAAGCCCCTACTTCTCGGACGGACTCCTGGATGCGATCCAAAAGCAGCCTCCTTGGTTCTGACAGATGAAGCTGTTTCATCTGTTACGCCTCGTCAATCGCTTTCCCAATGTCATGCCGCATGTATTTATGTTCAAATTCTACCCAGTCCGTTGCCTGGTACGCATTGGCACGTGCCGTTTTCAAATCTGCTCCAGTCGCCGTCACGCCAAGAACACGTCCTCCTGCCGTCACGACCTGACCATCCTTTTTTGCCGTCCCGGCATGGAACAGATAATAACCATCCTTGCCGAATTCATGATTTACCTGGATAGGATAGCCCTTCTCATAATGCTCTGGATAGCCTTCCGAAGCCAATACAACGCAAACTGCCGCATTCTCTTCAAATTCCAGTTCTACCGTATCCAGCCGCCCGTCTATACAAGCCTCCATCACCTCGATCAGATCGGACTTCATCCTCGGCAGAACAACCTGCGTCTCCGGATCGCCGAATCTGGCGTTGTACTCTAATACCCTCGGTCCCTTTTCTGTCAACATTAGCCCGACAAATAAAATCCCGACAAATTCCCGTCCTTCTGCCTTCATCGCCGCCATCGTCGGGCGGTAAATCTGCTCCTCACAAAAAGAGGCGATTTCCTCTGTATAAAACGGACTTGGAGAAAAGGTTCCCATTCCTCCGGTATTTAACCCCTGGTCGCCGTCCTTCGCCCTTTTATGATCCTGTGCGCTCGTCATAGGACGGATCGTGGTTCCGTCACAAAAGCACAGTACGGATACCTCTCTGCCGGTCAAAAACTCTTCTATAACCATCCGGTTTCCGGCGGCGCCGAACTTCCGATCCTCCATAATTTCCCGCACGCCGGCTATCGCTTCCTCCTTTGTCGGGCAAATCAGCACACCCTTTCCCAACGCCAGTCCGTCTGCCTTTAGCACAAGCGGAAACTCTGCCCGCTCCAAATAAGCAAGCGCTTCCTCTGCTGAATCAAACGTTTCATAAGCGGCTGTCGGAATCCTGTATCGTTTCATTAAATCCTTCGAGAAAGCCTTTGAACCCTCAATGATAGCAGCATTGGCACGAGGTCCAAATACCCGTAAGCCCCGCTTTTCAAACACATCTACAGCTCCGGCCACCAACGGATCGTCCGGGCCTACAATCGTAAGATCGATTTTTTCCTGCTCGGCAAAATCGGCTAAGCGCTCCAACTCCATCACCGGGATCGGCACACACTCTGCTATCTCAGCAATCCCCGCATTCCCCGGCGCACAATAGAGCTTTTCTACCCCTTTACTCTGCGCCACCTTAAAACAAATAGCATGCTCCCGTCCGCCGCTTCCGATCACGAATACCTTCATAACGTCTGCTTCCCCTTTCCATAAACATCTGTTTTCTGTATGTTTTTTGCTTCACGCAGTTGCTTAGTGAACTTAGCAGATAGCTTCCTTTTCTGCCTTTTCCTCTGTCTGATATACCCTTCCGTCCCGGATTTCTAACTGATCATTGGCAAAAAGATGAATGGCCTCCGGCAATATCTTCCACTCGGCTTCCTCCATAACACGGCGCTGCAGCACTTCCGGCGTATCGTCCTGGTGTACCTCTACGGCCTTTTGCAGAATAATCGGCCCGGTATCCGTTCCTTCATCTACGATATGCACCGTCGCTCCTGTCACCTTTGCACCACGCGCCAAAACTGCCTCATGCACCTTCAGCCCATAATAGCCTGTCCCGCAAAAGGAAGGAATCAAAGACGGATGAATATTAAGAATTCGGTTTCGGTAGCGCCGTATCATTTCCTCTGGAATAATGACTAAAAAACCGGCCAGCACAACAAAGTCCACTTCGGCCTGATCGATTGCCCCTACCAGAGCAGCCTCAAATTCCTCTCTGCTGCCATACTCCCGCCTAGAGACGCAAACTGCCGGAATTCCTGCCTGTTTCGCGCGTTCCAGTGCATATGCCTTTTTGTTGTTGCTTACTACCAGGGAAACCTTAACACCACCAATCGTCCCGTCTGCAATCCGATTTAAAATCGCTTGCAGATTTGTACCGCCGCCGGACACACATACTGCTATTTTTTTCAAAGCGCTCTCTCCCTTTTTCTTATTATCCTTTACAGTAAGGTAATTCCCTTTTCTCCCTGTCCAATTTCTCCTACGATATAAGCCTGCTCTCCGGCCTCGGCAATCAAACGAAGCGCCGCATCCGCATCCGCACTATCCACGGCCAGCATCATACCGATTCCCATATTGTAGGTATTATACATCATCTGCTCTTCGATGCCGCCGTCCTTTGCTAACATCCCGAAAATCGGCGGAATCGGATAGCTGTTCTTTTGGATTCTGGCATGTGTCTGTTCGGAAAGCATCCGAGGAATATTTTCATAAAAGCCTCCGCCTGTAATATGGCTGCAGGCCTTCACCTTTACACCGCCCTTTTTCAACGAAGCCAATGCCCTGACATAAATTTTGGTCGGCTCCAACAACGTTTCGCCTAAGGTACGCCCCAACACCTCATAATACTGCGCTAACGCTTCCCGTTTGATCGGGAATACCTGGCGTACCAGAGAGTATCCGTTGCTGTGAATACCGGAGGAAGCAATCCCAATCAACGCATCCCCTTCTTTTAAGGAAGCGCCGGTGATAATCTCCTTTTTATCCACGATACCTACGGCAAAACCAGCCAGATCGTATTCTTCTACCGGATAAAAGCCCGGCATCTCCGCAGTCTCTCCGCCAATCAGCGCTGCACCGGCCTGTTTACATCCCTCTGCCACGCCGCTTACAATCATAGCAATCTTTTCCGGTTCATTTCTCCCGCAGGCAATGTAATCTAAGAAAAAGAGCGGCTCGCCTCCTGCACAGGCAATATCATTTACACACATTGCCACACAGTCAATTCCAACCGTATCATGCTTATCCATCTCAAAGGCCAGCTTGAGCTTCGTTCCAACACCGTCCGTCCCGGATACCAGCGTCGGCTCCTCCATATTCATAAAGCTCTTCATAGAAAACGCTCCGGAAAAACCGCCAAGCCCTCCTACTACCTCCGGCCTCATGGTTCCCTGAACATGCTGCTTCATCAACTCTACGGCTCGATAGCCTGCCTCAATATTAACTCCCGCCTTTTTGTAATCCATACCCGTTCTTTCCTCCTATTTCATATCCTTTAAATAAGCCTCATAGCCGACTGCTTCGATCTTTTCCTTTTTAGCCAATACCCCGTCCTTTAACTCCTCCGAATACTCCTTTATCCTCTGACGAAGCACCGGGTCTGCCACAGACAGAATCTTTGCCGCCAAAATTCCGGCATTTGCAGCTCCATTGATCGCTACTGTCGCTACCGGAATACCGGATGGCATCTGCACGATAGAATACAGAGAATCCACCCCGTCCAGGGCTTTTGTATGAATCGGCACCCCAATCACCGGAATCGGCGTAATCGCAGCCGCCATTCCCGGAAGATGGGCTGCTCCGCCTGCCCCTGCAATCAGAACGTCATACTTCTCCTCCGCCTTCTTTGCATACTCAAAAAATACGTCGGGCATCCGATGTGCCGAAATCACTGTCACATCATACGCAATCCCAAGCTTGTCCAACATCTCGGCAGCCTTTGCCATAATCGCCAAATCCGAATCGCTGCCCATTACAATACCAACTCTTGCCATCATTTTCCTCCTATTTCCGCCTGGTTTGGTCAGGCTCCCTTGTGTCTGATTTTCTCTAATGTCTTTCGGTAACAGCTTCTTGTCCTTTCCCAGTAGCTACGCTCCTCTGTGTTCATCGCTTCCTCAGAGGTTTCAAAATCCGGGCAACCATATTTTGTCCCAATGCGAAACAGATAGTCTACCTCCCAGACACGGAGCAGCTCTTCAAAAAACGTTTCCGCATCAGAGCAAATCCGGCTGGCTTCAAAATAATCCTCTGTAATGTCAAACAATACGATGTAGCCATACCCCTCTGCTCTGGCAATAGAAAAATTTTGCTTTTCCTTTAAAAAATCAGAAAAAAGCTCTATTACCTGCTTGCACTGGTCATCCTCTTCTCTGGTAAATCTGACTTTCTTGCTCTTTTTGGACATGTTCACCTTGAACAGCACCGCCTTTCTCTCTGTCTTGCAGCTTCAAGCCCATCTCTTCTTTTTGGATTGGCTCCGCCACTATCATATCACAGATTGGGGCCTCTGTCATTGGACTGCTAGTCCAATGGGGGCTGTTAAAGCAAAGCAGCTCCGGCGATACTACCTGACTCTGCTTTGGTTTCCCTGTTGCGGTTCGGCTTTTGATTTGCTGCTCTCTTTGACAGATAAGCAAATAATAACAGCAAAGTCTCCGTCCCTTCCATGCCCGGTTTCCTATCAGCAGCTCATCCATATCTCTTTTTAGCAAACCAGAAAGCAAATACAGGTGATCGAGCGACGGCAATGCCATTCCCCGAAACCACCGATAAATAGACTGTGGATAAACAAGGCCTAAGTATTGCTGGATATCCCGGATAGTAAGTGATTTCTGGCGGCATAGCTTTTGCAGCCAAAGTCCAGTCAGTTCCAAATCGATTCCCAGATAATTCATCGTTGCCCACTCCTTACAAAAGATATCTCTCTTCCATTATATACGAAAAATAAGCTTCTGCAAGCATTTTCTTTTTCCTCGACTGCCTCGTCTGTCTTATTTGCCTGCAAAAGCTTATTTCTTATTAAAAAAAACTGATTAATCGCTGATTACCATATCTCCAGATACGGTTTTTAAATAAATCCGGCTGGCTTTTTCGCCCTTTTCCATCCTTCCGTTTCTGGTTAAATATTGATGCTCGCCGCCATACCGTACCTCCAGCTCGCCGGACACGGTCTGATAAGTGACATCAAAGCCTCTGTTTTCATTGCTTAAATTCAGCCGGACATCTCCGCTGACAGAAGAAATACTGGCCTCTAAATCCCGGCCTGTTGTCAAGGTCGCATCCCCGCTGACGGATTCTACCCGGCATCGTGCAAATTCGCCCTGGATTTCCGAGTCTCCGCTCGTACTCGTGCAGGCCATCTGATCTGCCTTGATATTCCGCCCGATAGCATCTCCGCTGACAGAGGAAATGCTTAGCTCCTGACAGTCTACATGGCGCACGGAAACATCTCCGCTCATGCTCTTTAACAGCACAGCCTCTCCCCTGATATCATCTGCCTGTACCTCTCCGCTCTTACTTTGAAGCTCCAGACACCGAACCTCCATCTGATCTGCCTGGATATCGCCGCTCATGGTAGAGCCTCGCATCGCATCTGCCTGGATCCGATAAAGCTTCATGCTGCCGCTTGCCGTATTGGAGCGGAATTCCTTTGCCTGTACGCTCTTCATACTGATAGATCCGCTTAATGTATTCAGTTCTACCATTTGAACCCCTTCCGGAAGCTTCACGGTCAACGCCATCTCCGGGCTAAACGATCCCCAGAAAATTCCGGCTGCCGTCCGGCTCTTGCGGATTCCGGCATAAATCGTATCGCCCTCCTCCCGGAAATAAAAACGATACTGCATCTGCTGTTTTACCGAGCCGAAATTTTCATAATGAATCTGAATACTGTTATCCTCTGACGGCTCCACGAGAACATCTGCACTCAGACCCTCTAGCACCAGATTTTTCTTTTCAGAAAAGCACCGTTCCTCTGCTCCCTGCCTGACCTGCTCTTCCTCCTGTTCTCCTGGCTCCCGCTTTCCCTCAAAGGCCGGCCCCTTAAAATACTCCTGCACCTTCTCCTGAATCATCGCGCCGCTCTGATAAAAGACCTCCTCTCCCTGATGGATTAGATTCTGTACGCCGCTCTGCTGCAAAATCCCCTGTACGTTATTCTGAATCCCGGAAAGTGCCTCTGAAACCGTATTTTGAATATCGGATAAGGTTTCTGTCCAGTTGGTATTTTTCCGTTCGGCCTGCCCGCTCTGCCCGGCACCCTCTTCCTGATCCGGAGCTTCCCTCCAGGTTCCTTCCTCTGGTTGTCCGTCACCTTCTCCGGCGGCCTCACTCTGAACAAAAGGCTCCTCCGTTTCCCCAGCAGATTCCGCAGCAGACGGCTCTTTTCCTGCTTCTCCTGCAGGCTCCGTATCGGACGGCTGTCCTTCTGCTTCCCCTGTAACCTCACTATCGGATGTCTGAGCTGCAGCCTCTGTTGCTTCTGTTGCTTCTGTCTTTGCGGATCGTCTTGCATTCAGATCAATGCCTTCCATCTGCGCCAGCTCAGTGATAAATTCGTCAATGTCTCCTAGCTCCTCACAAAGCTGTTCTTCGGTTTTTCCATTCTTTATGCCCAGTTCAAAATGATTCTGATAATCCTCCATAACCTCCTGCAGCATTTCCGGCATTACCTCTGCCAACGTCTCCTGCAGCCTTCCCAGGTACTCTTGTTTTGTCATAATATCCTCCATTCCGATACAGAGCCAACCCTCTGTATCCGCTTTTCCTGATCTGCGCTACGCTTTGTAGCTTTTCCTATCCTATATTGCTTCTTTCTTCCTTCCACCCTGTTTTCCTAAAACATCGGATTGTTCTGGTATCCAATCCCTCGTCTGACTATCTGACTATCCAAACGCCCGTCTGCTGCTTTGGCTACTTTGACCATTTGATAATGCGGCCTACTGCCAGGACAAATTCCTCCCATTCCTGCTTGATTCGGTTAAAATAGTCTCTGCCTTTATTGGTCAGATGATAATACTTCCGCGCCGGCCCTTCGACAGACTCTACCAGATAGGTTTCCACGTATTCCTCATCCTTTAAACGTTTTAAAATCAGGTATAAGGTTCCGGTGGCTATCGACATTTCCTTGGAAATCAACTCTGTCAGTTCATAACCATACCGATCTGCGACCTTTAGCTCTGACAATACGCAAAGCTCCAAGGCTCCTTTCTTAAATTGTGCGTTCATCGCTGCGCCTCCCTTTCTTTGATGGTTAGATTATAACACATAGTATTCAATAATGCAAGATACTATTTTATATTTTATATTTATTTTTTTGCAGCCTTATCTTTTTCTTAGATATTTCCTATTTATTATATATCAGATAAGGAACAGCAGATATGCAAAGCAAGATATCATCAACAAAATTCTCTTTTTATCTTTGCGATTCGGTATTGACTTTTTCTATCAGATGACATATTATCTCTTCGATATATCAATCAAAAATCAGAGGTGTTTTTATGGTACATGACATGACACAGGGAAAGCCGATTCGACTGATTCTTTCCTTTTGTATTCCGCTTCTCTTAGGCAACCTGTTCCAGCAGATGTATAACATGGTGGATTCTATTATTGTTGGAAAATACGTAGGGGTAGGAGCGCTGGCCGCCGTCGGCTCTACCGGTGCGCTCAATTTTTTAATCCTCGGCTTTGCCATGGGACTGTGCAGTGGTTTTACAATTCCGATTTCTCAGGCCTTCGGCGCCAATGATGTCCCGAACCTAAAGCGTTATGTCACCAACGCTGCCTGGCTGAGTCTGTTTATTGGAGTGCTTCTTACACTTGTGACAACATTCGGCACCAAACAGTTCCTTATCTGGATGCAGACGCCGGAGGATATTTTTGAGGATGCCTACCGCTATATCTGGACTTTATTTGCCGGAATTTTAGTGATTTTTCTTTACAACCTGCTTTCCGGTATTATGAGAGCCTTAGGGGACAGCCGAACCCCTCTCTATTTCCTGGTTCTGGCCTCTATCCTCAATATCTTCCTGGATTTGTTTTTCATCCTCGTGTTAAAAAGCGGCGCCGTCGGGGCAGCGATTGCTACTGTAATCGCTCAGCTTGTCTCCGGCCTGCTTTGCTTCCTTTATATAAAAAAGAAATTTCCGATTTTACATATGAAACGGGCAGACTGGCGGCTGTCTGGCTTTCATGTTTCCAGGCTGCTTGGGATGGGGATTCCGATGGGACTGCAATTTTCTATTACGGCCATCGGATCTACTGTACTACAAAGTGCAGTTAACTCTCTCGGCTCCTCTATCGTTGCCGCTACGACCGCCGGAGCAAAGGTTTCCGCCCTGTTTACACAGCCTTTAGAAACACTTGGACTAACGATGGCCACCTACTGCGGACAGAACCTGGGCGCAGTCAAAATCGACCGGATCAAACAGGGCATCCGCCAAAGCCTTATCCTGGGCGCTCTTTATTCCCTGATTGCCGGTATTGGCATCTCCTTAACTGGACGTTATGTCGCCCTGCTGTTTTTAGACTCCTCCGAAACGGCAATCCTTTCCGATGTGCAACGCTTCCTCGTAGCAAACGGCTCTGGCTATGTCCTGCTCTCTACCCTTTTGATTCTCCGCAACGCCATCCAGGGTCTAAGCCATGGCTTCCTGGCAATGTTTGCCGGAATCTTTGAAATGGCGGCACGATCCCTCGTCGCCTTCGCTTTGGTTGCTCCGTTCGGCTATACCGCTGTCTGCTTCGCTAATATGAGCGCCTGGGTTGCCGCTAACCTGCTGCTGATACCTGCCTTTTTCTATGTAGAGCGAAGCTTGAAACAACACTATATTAAAAACTAGATCTATCCATCGAAGATGGATTCTAAGCAGCATTTTTGTGGCACGGCATAGGACAATTTCCGGACGCGTCTCTTTGCGGCCTGAAATTTGTCCTCTCGTATATGCAGGGCTACGAAAATGCAGAATCATCCATCGAAGATGGATTCTAAATAGGAGAAAGAATGATGGTTCGTGATATGACAACGGAAAAGCCTATCCGGCTTTTTCTTTCTTTTGGTGTCCCTATTCTTATGGGCAGCCTACTCCAGCAGCTTTACAATGTCGCAGATTCGATGATTGTCGGACGGGCGTTGGGCGTAAATGCCCTGGCTGCCGTCGGCTCTGTCGGCGTGCTGTATTTTCTGGTTCTGGATTTTGTCCATGGTGTATGCAATGGCTTTTCGATTCCGGTTTCCCAGTCGTTTGGAGCGGGGGATACCGCTGCTATCCGCCGGCATATCGCTGCTGCGATCTGGCTTTCCTTTTGGATCGGGCTTTTCCTGACGGCCGTTTTGCTTCTGCTTACCAAACCGTTTCTGATTTGGATCAGAACCCCAGAAGCCGTTTTGACCGATGCCTACCACTATATCCGCCTTTTGTTTGCCGGAATCCTAATCCTGTTTTTCTACAACCTTCCGGCCAGCATGCTCCGTGCGCTCGGAGACAGCAAGACGCCTCTTACCTTTTTAATTCTCTCTTCCTTTTTGAATATCCTTTTGGATCTGCTTTTTATTGTCATGCTGCAAAAGGGAACCAAAGGAGCGGCCGCGGCTACGATTCTGGCTCAGCTTGTTTCCGGTATCCTTTGCGTCTTTTATATGAAGCGGAGATTTTCGGAATTTTTTCCAAAACGGGGAGACTGGAAACTGTCTGCTGCAGAAATCCAAACGCTACTTTCTATGGGGATTCCGCAGGGACTGGAATTTTCCTTTACATCGCTTGGATCTATCGTACTGCAGAGCGCCGTCAATTCACTTGGCTCCGCCGTCGTAGCTGCTACTTCTATCGGAGGCAAGCTTTCTTCGCTGTTTGGCGAACCGATGGAGGCCTTGGCTATCACACTCGGCACGTACAGCGGGCAGAATAAGGGCGCAGGAAAAACAGAGCGGATTCAAAACGGCATCCGGCAGGGCTTATTGTTAGGAGCAGGCTATGCCATCCTCGCCGGACTTTTTCTGGCATTTTTCGGCAAAACCAGGGCGCTCCTGTTTTTTGATGCCAAAGAAGCGGACGTTCTCGCCTATACCGAAAGCTTTTTACTCGCCAATGGGATCGGCTATCCGCTGCTTTCCTTTCTGTTTATCCTGCGCAGTGTCCTTCAGGGACTTGGCTACAGCTTTCTTTCCATGTTTGCCGGAGTAGCCGAAATGATCGCTCGTATTTTTATCGCTCTGCTGCTTGTTGCACCTTGGGGCTATGGCATCATTTGCTATACTAACCTGCTTGCCTGGATAGCCGCCGATGTATTCCTCTTTTCTGCTTTCTTTTCTGTAAGAAAAAAACTTCTCACATGAAAAAGAATGCCACTTTGTAGAATTCCTGCACCAAAGCACGCTTGCGACAACAACCGTCTCCTCTATACGCATAGCGTGTATCATACCTGAATTTTTTCTATAACTCTCCGCCTATCTGTCTTCCTGCCAGCACATTTTCAAAGCAGGCTCCGGTATCCGGCATCGCCACACGGATTCCGTCGATATGCAGGAAACGGATACGGCTATACGAATAGCTGTCCAGCCTTCGGTTTAATGAATCGTCCGTATGGGCAGCTACCAAATAGCTTCCCTCTGCATAGCCGGTGACGAGCAGAGTATGGTAAAAATCTCCTTCCTCTCTGCCAAGCTGAATCACGTCACCAATCGAAAGTTCCCCCGCGCCCACTTCTCTTCCAAACGGACCAGGACCCTGGTTTTGCGTCAGAAACCAAAAGAAAAATTCCACTCCGCTCCAGGCCGGCGCACGGTCATTTAAGGAAATATAATACCAGCCCAATACCGGAGAAAAGTTCATCGTACAGCACCCGGCATAAACACATTGGGAAATAAAATTCGTACAGTCTCCCCCGATTCCGGCAAAATTCGGGAAAAGAGGATTCCTCCCATACGCCCATTTCCGGGCATAGGCCACTGCACGTTCTCTGTGATAGGGTTCTACTATCATAAACAAGCTCCCTTTTTTTCACTCTTTCTTCAATTATATGCCGGAAGCCTCTCTTGGTGTGAATGTCACCTGGTTTTGCAGCACTCCTTCTTTTAAAAAGTTCTGAATATTAGAAAGGGTTGTCTCTGCAATATTCTCTAACGCTTCTCTGGTCAAAAATGCCTGATGGGACGTCACTAGCACATTTGGCAGCGAAATCAGCCTGGCCAGTACATCATCCTGAACAATCGTATCGGAATAATCCTCATAAAACAGCTCCGTTTCCTCCTCGTACACATCCAATCCTGCCGCACCGATCTTTCCGGTTTTTAAATGCTCCAGCAAATCCTCACTGTCAATCAAGGCTCCTCTGGAGGTATTGAGAATGATCACACCGTCCTTCATCAGACGGATCGCCCGCTCATCTACCAGATGATACGATTCCCTCGTCAGCGGACAATGCAGGGAAATGATATCTGCTCTCGTACATAAATCGTAATAATCTGTATACTCCACCGGCAATTCTGTGTTTGGATATACGTCATAGGCCAACAGCTTCATACCAAAGCCCGAGCAGACCTCGATAAATGCCTGACCGATTTTTCCGGTTCCGACTATCCCCATCGTTTTCCCACGCAGATCAAAGCCCATCAGCCCATTTAAGCTGAAGTTATATTCTCTTGTCCGGTTATAAGCGCGGTGCAGCTTCCTGTTTAGGCACAGCAGCATCCCCATCGTATGCTCCGCTACCGCATAGGGCGAATACGCCGGGACACGCACGACCGGAATCCGTCCGTCTGCCGCCTCCAGATCTACGTTGTTATATCCGGAACAACGCATAGCAATGAGCTTTACCCCTTCCTCTGTGAGCTGTTCGATCACAGCCCGATTCAATACATCGTTGACAAACGCCACAACCACCTCATAGCCTCTGGCCATCACCGCCGTCCGCTCCGTCAGCTTGTTTTCAAAATACGCCAGCTCTACCCCATATTCCTCTGCCATCTGGTCAAAAAACAGGCAATCGTAAGGCTTGGCATCATACAGGCACACCTTATACATTCCTGTCAGCTCCTTTCTCCCGGTTCCATCTGCTGCTTCCTAACGTTCGGATTGGTATCTCACATGATTTTCTTTACGTTCCAGAACGTCACTGGCGTTCTTAGAGCTTTCCTTTTAAACAAAAAAAATCCCCTCAAACCTTCCCAGCCGTTTACACTCTGGTTAGTTTATGGAGATTTTTCTTTTTTATTCAACAGAATATGTTTACCTTCGGTGCGGAATAAACGATTCCAAATGCTCCTTTCCCGGTGTCTCGGTATTGCCGACGAGGGAAATGCTCATCTGCCCTAAGTTATAGTACTCCTGAACACTGTGAATCACGGCTTCCTGATCCACCTGCGTAATCCGCTCTATCGTCTCGGAAAGCGGCACTGGCTCCCCTCGGTAGAGCATCGCCTTTCCGTTGCTCTCCATCCGGCTCCTCGTGCTTTCGCTTGCAATCAGCAGCTCGGTTTTGATTTGCTCCTTCGTGAGAAGCAACTCCTCCTCCGACATTCCGTTGCAGCGGTATTCCTTGATCACCTCTAAAATCCCGTCAAAAACAGCCTCCAGGTTCTGCGGATTCAAGATAACATCAATATGCGTCAGCCCGGCTCTCAAATAAGGACAGGCATAGGAAAAAATCGAATAGGTCATGCCCATTTCCTCACGAATCCGCTGAAACAAGCGGGAATTATCGCTTCCTCCTAATACCTCATTCGCCACGGAAACCGCATATTTTGCTTCTGCATTCATCGTCGGCCCCGGAAAGGCCAGATTCAAATGGATCTGCTCAATGTCCTTTTCCTGACAATAAAAAGAACGGACATAATCGGGTGTTGAGAGAAAATAGCGGTTGCTTCCTTTCGGGAGGCCGCCAAACGCTTCCTCACAGTATGCGATCAGCTCCTCTTCCTCAAACCGTCCCGCAACCGAAATCAACATATTTTCTGCTACATAATGCGTCGTATAAAAGCGCAGCAATTCCTCTCTGGTAAAGGAAGCCACCTGGTCGACGTCTCCCGATATCTGATACCCCAACGGGTGATCCTTCCAAACTGTTTTCTGAAGCATCTCATGCACCAAATCTTCCGGAGAATCCTCATACATCATGATCTCCTCTAACACCACGCTCTTTTCCCGGACAAAGTCCTCTGCATCAAAGCGGGAATTTTGCAGCATATCGCCAAGCAGATCTGCTGCCTGCGGTAAATGCTCCTCCAGCGTAGTGAGATAAAAAGAGGTATATTCCTTGCAGGTGCAGGCGTTCAAATTTCCCCCTATGACCGCCATCTCATCTGCCAGCTCCTTTGCACTCCTGCGTTCTGTCCCCTTAAATACCATATGCTCTAGCATATGCGACATTCCGTTCGTTTCCGGTGTTTCAAAGGCTGAGCCAACCCGTACCCAAACACCCAGAGAAACGGTCTTTAAATACTCCATACGCTCCATGACCACTGGAATTCCATTAGACAGTTCTTTTACCTTGATCATACTGTCACCTCATCATCCTAGCATAGTTCTCGGCCTGCTGCCTCCATCCTGTATAGAGAACGCCAAAACGGCGCCGCTCGCATCTGGCAGGCCGGAACGGCGGATGAAATCCGCCGTTCTTTCAGAAACAGTATATCAGTTTTTATTGGAAAAGAAAAGCCTTTCTTTCTATCTTTCTATGATTCAAACGTAATAAGGTGATATCAAGCCCCTCTTATCTCCTCCAGCTTTTCTAACAGCCACTCTAGCAAAATTCCGCGCAGGCTGGTAGCTTCCTCTGCTTCCAGGCAGTCTGTAGCATATTGCCTTGTATATTCCCCATAGGAAAGCAGTTCCTCTACCTCTGCGGGATGTGCCTCCAGATAATCGCCCGGATTGGAGGATTCCGCCGGAGAGGACATCACTTCATTCAAAAGCTGATCGATTCTTTTCTGGACATCGCCCTCCATTCCGGCAGCGCGGATCGCCTGAGCATAACATTCCTGCGCCAAGGCAAGCTGATACCCTTCATAGCGGAGCGCCTCCTGCCAGATCTCTTTTGGAAACTTCTCTTTCATTCCCTCTATGGCAGCTTCACCCGCCACGATCTGCCAGTAATCGGTATCGCGGTAAAAGATGTTCTGATAGATATCCTCCCTCTTTTCGAGGCTGACACGCGCCCATACTAACGTCTGGCTGCCTGGAATCACATAATGATCGCCATCCGGTCTGCTGGCCCATGCTGGAAATTGTGAATCATCCGGCTCCTGCTTTTCAAATTTTTGAAGCCTTCCGATCAGGTAATAGGTTATCGTCTCTGGTTCCTCTCCTGGCGTTCCGGACGTTCCTTTTCCTATTGTTATCCAGGAGGCAGTGCAGATCGGCGCTTCCTTCTCGATTGTCTCCGACAACTCTCTATTGTGGCCGATAAGTGCCATATAAAGCGCTTCCTCTTCCGTCGGCACCCACATCGGTTCGGAAGATTTTGCTGATCCTTCCGGCCATGCCGTCTGTTCGTCTATCTCCTGTAAATCAACGGAAAAAGCCTCTGTATCTGGAGCCGGCTCCTCTGTTTCCTGATTTGGCTCAAAAAAGTACCACTCGTGATCGTAGCATACCACTACCCCATCCTCATAATACGCATAAGGACTTCCGACCATGCCGCAATTCGTCCATCCCTCCTGCCAAGGCCGTTCCCAGCAGGCTACGCTTTCTATCACCGTTCCTAAAATAGCAGATTCCTCCATTTCTACCGGAATCGGCTGATTCGTATCCAGATACAACACTCCGTTTACGAAAATCATCGGACGAAGCGCCCATTTATCCTCCTCTGACTTCCGGTAAATCGTCCCCTTTTCCACCAGATCCGTTCCTTCGGCAAAGACCAGCGCATCCTCCTTGATATGGAACAGAAACTCCTCTCCCTCCTGGAAGCCTGTAAGCCTTAGCTCCTCCCCTTCTACTGACCAGGTTCCACGCGGATTGTAGCTGGTCGCGATATGGCGGTTGAATTCAAAGTTGCCGTCTGTCCGCAGCCAGAGACAGGAATTCTCCGCCACAAACTTTTCTCCTGCCATAGTTTCTTCCGTCAGTACATTTCCTTCTATCTGAACAGAGGAATTGTCCTCCTTGCTTTCCGCCTGCTTTGGATTACAAAACAGCCCGATCCCTAACGCTGCCACTATCACACAGGAGGCCGCTAACAGCCAGACGGCAGGTTTTTGAAAGGATAAAATATTACGGATTCTCGCCTTGGTATCTCCTTCTCCAAAAGCCAGCGGCGTCGGTGCCAACAAAGACGTCCCGCCCCCAAAAAGGCTTTGTCTGCCCACTGTCAGATTCAGCAGTGAGGTAGAATACTCGCACCGGATGTCCTCTCCCATCTGACGCAGGACACTTTCATCGCACGACATTTCCATATCCCGTACCGCCAGGAAAAAGGCCAGCCAGACGAGCGGATTGAACCAATGCAGGCACAGCGCCAGAAATGCCAACGGCTTTATCAGATAATCCTTTCGCCGGATATGTGTCTGCTCGTGCATCAAAATATAGCCCTGCTCCCCCACGGATAAGGTAGACGGAAGATAAATCCGCGGACGGATTACACCAATGACAAACGGAGCAGCAATCCTGTCTGCCAGCCAGATAGTATCCCGCAGTAAAACCGCTCCGACCAGACGGCGGCGCAGCCGCCAGACAGACAGCAGGCTGTAAAAAAGCATGCCTCCCACTCCGGCCAACCAAAGCCCGGTTAAAATTTTTATCGTCTGCCCGGAAAGGGCGTTGCTTCCATTGGTTCCCTCTGCCGGTTTTGAACCGTTCTTCTGATATTCTGCATAGCCATCGCCCTTTTCGCTTCTTTTTATATCATGTTCGGAGGGAAAAACACCGATTTCCGCTACCTCTCCCTTTCCCGCATTCAGCCCGTCAAGCCCTGTGTCAGAACTTCCCTCAGACAGAGTTCCCGACTGTCCGCTGCCCCAGACAGCCTCTAACGGCGCACGGAACACACCCAAAAGAGAAAAGGAGCTGGAAATAGTTACCGGACAAAGCAGCCGAAACAGCACCACTGCCCAAAGCGCATAGGAAAACACCTTAGGCGATCTCCTTAACAGCCACCTGGCCGGCAAAATACATAAAATCGCAAAACCCGCTGTAATACTCATATCCAATAACCCTAGTAACACTCTATCCATACACACATCCTCCTATTTTGAGTTCCGCTTCTTCTCTTCAGCACCCCTTTACAGGGGAGGAAATACTGCTGCAAAAAGATGCGTCAGGATTTTCTCCCAGGGGTGCTTTCGTTCCGAAGCTGTTTGAGTCCCGCTTCATCGCCTGCGGTTTTCTTCTATCAGCCGCCGCAGCTCCTCTACCTCCTGATCGGAGAGTTTTTTCCGGGTGGTAAAGGCGGCGAGGAAGCCGGGAAGGGAGCCTCCGAAGGACTCTTCTACAAATTGCTCGGATAGTCCCGCCTGAAACTCCTCCTTTGTCTGAAGCACACGTACCGTTCCGTCCTGATTTTCAAAAATCCCCCTTTGACATAGCCGTCGAAGCATCGTGTAGGTAGTCGATTTTTTCCAGGACAGCTCCTTTTCACATAGCTTGACCAGTTCCCCCGAGGCAACCGGTGCATGCTCCCAAATCAATTCTGCAAAGCGCAGTTCCATAGTTCCTAACTTATAATCCTCCATCTGAACCTCCTGCAAAGAAAAAATGGTTTAATGGCATTAAACTCTTTATATTTTGAGTTTAACACCATTAAACCAATTTGTCAAGTGCCAAGTTCAGGAAAAGCTTGAACTTCTAAATCCTCATTTTATATTCCAGCCGGATCTTATCGGCTATCAGGGCTACAAATTCGGAATTGGTCGGCTTTCCTTTTCCGTTGCTTACCGTATAGCCGAACAGCTCGTCTATCGTATCCATCTTGCCCCGGCTCCAGGCGACCTCTATCGCATGGCGGATCGCCCGTTCTACGCGGCTCGGCGTCGTACGGTGCTTTTTGGCAATCGAGGGATACAGCACCTTGGTAATAGAGCCAAGCATTTCATTGTCCTCTACCGCCATCATAATCGCATCCCGCAAATACTGATAGCCCTTGATATGAGCCGGAACTCCGATTTCATGTATCATATCCGTCACATCTGACTCCAGGTTCCGTTCTAAATAGGTCTGATTGCTGTCCGGCAGAACAATCCGGCTGTTCGGATCAAAATTTTTCACCTGAAACGGCGACTCTCCGTTTACCCGCCGAATGCGGCTGATCACTCCGGCATTGTCAAACGGCTTCATTACATAATAATTGGCTCCCAGCTCAAAGGCCTGCTCGGTAATCCCTTCCTGTCCAATCGCAGACAGGACGATAAAGGCCGGACGCTTTTTTAACTTTTCCGTATGCGCGCGCTCTAGCACTCCCAGACCATCTAATTTGGGCATCACCAGATCCAACAGTACGACGTCCGGCTCCTTCTCCCGGATCAAATCCATCCCCTGCATCCCGTCTACCGCCTTGCCAACCACTTCCATGTCGTTTTCCGGCTTCAAAATATCTTCCAGGAGGCTGCAAATTCTTTCATTATCATCAATGATGGCTACGCTTATTTTACCCATACCCCCATCATCCCCCTTCCTTATTTTAAGTTCCATCCGCCGGAAATCCCCGGCTCCCGCCAGACAGGGGCGCCTCTCTGGACAGGTTGTCCCGAAAGAGACGACAAACGCTCCCTCCCCTCCGTGACAGTTCCCTATTATAATACCCATTTTTTTACATAAAATCAAGAGCTTTTTAGCGCAGAATTCGACATATTTTTTATTTTTATATATTCTATTCCAACATCGTTTCTATAAACGTAGCGTAACCTCTCGTAGAATCCTTGACAAAAACATGTGTCACCGCTCCAATCAGCTTTCCGTCCTGTAAAATCGGGCTTCCGCTCATTCCCTGGACGATTCCTCCCGTCAGTTCTAAAAGCCGTTCGTCTGTAATACGGATTACCATCCCCCTCCCGCTTTCCAGTCTGCCGTTTTCGATCTGTTCGATTTCAATTTCATAATCCTCCGGCTGACCGGAAATACAGGAACGAACCCAGGCAGTTCCAAGCTTGACATCCTGACGGAGTCCGGTAGGAACCGATTCGCTCCATAGTTCAGAAACTGCCGCTGCGGTAAGGCTTCCGTTAATCCCATGATTGGTATTGCTTTCAATCAGCCCCAGCCTGGCATCCTCGGATTTGTTTATCACACCTACCAGCTCTCCCGGCGTCCCCGGCACACCCTTGGTAATCGTCAGCACATTAGCGCGGTACAGGTAGCCCTTTTCAATTTCCATCAGCAGTCCGGTATCGACGTCGGTAATCCCATGCCCCAGCGCTCCATAACGCTCCCGCATATCCAAAAAGGTCAGCGTTCCAATTCCCTGCGTGCTGTCCCTGACCCAGATTCCGGCTTTATATGCTCCCTGTGCATCCTCTATCGGGTGAATGCGCACCTCGCTTTCCTCTCCGTTCCTCCGAATCAGGAGTACCACATCCTCCCCCTCACAGCCTTCTATCGCCTTTTGCAGCTCTCTCGTCGTCGTAACGGCCGTTTCGTTGGCGGAAAGGATATAATCCCCGGATTTGACAATATTTAAGGCTGGCTCCTGCACCTTGCCCTCCCGGTCTGTCACCTCACCGGTTCCCAGCACAAGCAGTCCGTCTGTTTCCACATAGATCCCTACGGTTATTCCGCATGGTACGACCTCCTGCTCCTCCACGACCTTCATACTGACTTCCCGAAGCGGAATAATTCCAAACAAACGAAGCGCAATCTTTACATCTCCTGTTTGGTCGGCTTTGATCGTAAAGGGCTGGCTGAAGTCCATATGAATGTTCTCTCCCTCTACAAGCTTCTGATTCAGGTTTACCGCTCCTACCTGTGTAACGTCCGCCTCTCCGGTAAAGGGAAGAGAAAAGTCAAATTCTTCCTCGCTGTTTACAAGGATATGAATATGTTCCGGCAGGCTGTTGTTGATATAGTTGATATAGTAGACAAACATTCCTGCCAAGGTCAGCAAAAAAGCCACGATTAACATACTACGATAAAGTTTTTTTCGTTTCATATCCGACTGCCTTTCTATTGATATCGTTGCACGGTCTGCACACTCCTTGTTATGGCAGTCTCCCTTTTCCTGATAAGCAAAGCTATATTTCCTTACGCGGCTCTGTGCATAAAAAAAGGGAGCGCTTCACTCCCTTTAGTATAACCAGAAATTTATCTATTTTTCATGAAAAAACTGCTTTCGTTTCATTTGCCAGTTTTTTCATTTCCAAAGCGCTCTTGCGGACCGTATCTGTAATCTGTGCGCCTCCTAAAATCCTGGCCAGTTCTTCGATGGATTCCTCCTCCAAAAGCTCCCGGATCTGAGTAGTGGTAGAATCGTTTCTTGCTTCTTTTTCAATGATAAAATGACTGTCTGCCATTGCCGCAATCTGCGCCAGGTGAGTAATCGCTAACACCTGATGATTTCTGGCAATCATTGCCATTTTTTCAGATACTCTCTGTGCTGTCCTCCCACTGATGCCTACGTCAATCTCGTCAAAAATCAAGGTCGGAATCGCATCGGCCTCTGCCATCACAGACTTGACCGCCAGCATAATCCGGGACAGCTCGCCTCCGGACGCCACCTCAGAAAGCGGACGCACCGGCTCCCCTGGATTCGTCGAAATCAAAAATTGTACCTCATCAGTTCCAAGCTCTGTAAACCCTGGCAATTCCCGAAAGGCAATTTCAAACCGGACATCGAGGAAGTTCAGATCCTGCAGCGCCTGTTCTATCTGTACGGCAAGTCCCTCTGCATAGCGCCTCCGAATCACCGATAGCTGGCTGCTTTTTTCCCGCAGCTCCTTCTCCAAGCCCTCTAGTTCCTGCTGGCAGCGGTTCCGGTACAGCTCATAATTTCGATACCGTTCTATCCCCTCCTCGGCTTCCTGCTGGTATGCCATCAGGGAATCATAGGTTCCGCCATGCTTGGCCATCAGCCCCCGGATCGTATCTAGCCGCTCCTCCATCTCCATCAGAGAATCTCCGTCAAATACACAACCCTCCTGATAACCTGCGATTTCCCGGTTAAAATCATCGAGCAGAGCCTCCAGCTCCCGAAGCTGCTCTAACAGACCGGAAGCCTCCTCGTCCAGTTCTGCCGCACGCCCCATTTGACGTACCGCTCTCCCGAGCAGATCTGCCGCGCCGCTGTCTCCGCTGCATAGGCTGTGAATTTCCTGCACCAAATCCCAGAGCATTTTGGCATTGGACATCTTTTTGCAGGCAGCCGCCAGTTCTTCCTCTTCTCCTAGCTTTACCTGTGCTTCCTCGATTTCCTTCCATTCATATTCTAAGAAGGAAAGCTCCCGCAGACGTTTTTCTTCGTCCAAGGTAAACGTCTCCAGTTCCTTTTTCTTTTTTCGCCAGTTCTGTACCAGGGAACGAAGCTCTCTCCTTGGCGCCTCTAATTCTGCCCTGCCATACCGATCCAAAATTTCCAGATGATTTTGGATATGGAGTAAGGACTGATGCTCATGCTGCCCATGAATATCCAAAAGAAGAGAAGCCACTTCACGCACACGGCTTAAAGTGACACTCTCTCCATTGATTTTACTGACGCTCCGATCCCCGGTCAGCCGTCTGGACAAAATCACCTGTCCATCCTCCGGGTAAACATCATATTGCTCTAATAAAGCAGCCAGACGATCCTCTACCTGAAAAATCAATTCTACCAGCGCATAAGCAGCGCCTTTGCGAATCAGGCTCCGGGAGGCTTTCGCCCCCAGAGCCAGACTAATCGAACCAATGATCACCGACTTCCCGGCTCCGGTCTCGCCGGTCAGGATATTCAGATGATTTCCAAAGGAAATATCTACCTCGTCTATGATCGCCAGGTTTTTCACATGTAAATGCTCTAACAAACGTTTTCTCCCTATTTTACTTACTTATCTGCTTCATCCTTTTTCCGGCAATTCCGCCTGATTTTCTAAGGCTAATCCTGACGGATATCGGTTACGGTGACACGGCAGCGCAGCTCTGCACCGTTGACACGCGCCACAACCGTCGTCGTTCCGGCCTTTTTCGCCCTGACCCGGCCTCCTGATACGGTACAGATATCTGGATTATCCACATCCCAGATAATCCCGCTTGTCACACCCATGACACGTAACTGGTAGGAATCGTATTGCTCTAAGGTCAGTGAATTATAATTTAAGCCAACTACCGTCACCTGAACCGTGGCGATCCTTCCGCTCGTGGTCGTCGCTGTCACAACTGCCGTGCCAGGCGCTACCCCTCGGACAATCCCGGAGGTTTTTCCTACAGTAGCCACGGAACGATTATTGGTACTCCAAACGACACTGTCTGTACTGTCTGCCGGACGAAGCGAATAATTTATTGTCTCACTGCCGCCGACGCCCATCGTTATCTGTGTCGGATTGACCGTAATCCCCGTAGAAGCCACAACCGGACGGACAATCACCACACAGACCGCTTTCAGTCCGCTGCTGTCCTTTGCCTTTGCTGTGATGTTACACGTTCCGGCCGCTACAGCCGTCACTCTGCCGTTGGTATCTACGATTGCAATCTTCGTATCGCTTGAAGTATAGTTTGGTGTTTTATAGGTTGCATTGCTTGGCTTAATCGTTGCCTTTAATGTCGCATTATCCCCTACTACCATATTTAACAGGCCGCGGTTTAGAGTCAGGCTCGTAGCCTGGCGAACGACCCGTACCTCGCAGCTTGCTTCTGCCCCGCTGCCGTCCGTTGCATAAGCTGTAACCGTTGCAGTTCCCAGCTTCAGACCTGTAATGACACCCTTTTTGGAAACACTGCATATTTTAGGGTTGCTGGATTTCCAGGTGACGGTCTGATTGCTTGCGGCAGAATTCTGTACCTTAGCGGTCAGCGTAAATTTCTTTCCCAATCCCAGCTTATAAGAGGATTTGTTTAGCTTAATGGCCGTAACCTTCTCTATTACCTGTACCATACAAACCGCAATAAATCCGCCCTCTTCTGTCGTGCAGGTAATAATCGCCGCGCCTCCTTTGACGCCCCGCACGGTTCCCGAAGCAGAAACCGCTGCTACACTGGCATTGGAGGTCGTCCATTTTACATTTTGATTTGTCGCATTATCCGGCTGTACCGTTGCTTTTAGCTTAATCGTTTTTCCTTTATCGACGGTGACAGAATCATAGTTTAGCTCAACGCCTGTCACCTGCTGGTTGACCGTAACATAACAGAAGGCAGCCAGGTTATTTTCTGTTGTCACTGTAATGACACAGGTTCCTTCCCCTACTCCTGTTACTCTACCCTTGGCGTCTACCTTGGCCACCGACGTATCATTGGAACTCCAACGCAGCTTTGTCTCTGTCGTTGTCTTTGGATTGAAGGTTGCCTCCAGGTTATAAAATTCACCTACATCTAAGAGCAGTCCTGTTGCATCTAGCTTAATCGTCGTGGCTGCCTGCTTGACAATCACGGTACAAACCTTACTGTAGCCGCCATCTGCCGTCGTCACTGTCACATAGGTCGTCCCGGCCTTCTTTGCCGTCACCAGACCAGTAGAATTTACGGTTGCTACCTTCGTATCCATCGAGGTAAAGGTGACACTCCGATCATAGGCATTGTTTGGCAGTACCTCATAGGTCAGACGATGCGTATTGCCTACCTCCAGCGTAATGCTGCTCTGATCCAACGTCAGAGACGTAACCGGCTCCATAATGGTGATTTCACAAAAAGCTTGCTTGCTTGGATCCCCATTGGATGTTGCGATAATCGTCACCGTGCCGCTTCCGACAAAGGTAATCATACCATTCTGATCTACTTTTGCTATTTTTTCATTGCTGGATTTCCAGCTTACGGTTTTATCTGTTGCATCTGCCGGTGTCACCGTTGCATAAAGCTGGTACTTCCCTACGGAACGCGGCAGCGTCAGGCTTGTTTCTGACAAGGTAATTCCGCCCGGCACTAATGTCACCGTAACAATACAGGAGCCTACTACCATGTTGTCCTGATTGATCGCCATAATAATAGCCGTTCCTGCTTTTTTACCCGTTACAGAACAAAAATCAGTCCGGTTGTTCGGATCGTCTACCGAAACGATAGACTCATCCGAAGATACCCAATGCAGCTTTACCTTTTTGGTTAGGGCTGGGGAAATAATTGCTTTGATTCCTTTAGATTCCCCGATTGCCAAATCCATCTGCTTTGGATTTAAGGTGATTCCGGTCGTCGTACCGATAACCGTAATGTGACAGGTGACAGACTTTTCTACCCCGCCAATCGTCTGCGTGGCAACAAAATCTACCTCGCCTTCCTTTTCACCCTTTACCACTACTCTTGTAGAATCCAACGGATCCCAGGAAATAATCCCCTCCTCTGATACTTCCCACTTTACCGGAACACTTGGGTTAGTACTAAAGATTTCCAGGTCAATCGTGGTTCCTACCGGGATGGTAGCTTCTTCCAGGTTCATGGAAATGGTGTCGATGACATGAATGATAAAGCTGAATACATCATTTGCTTTCTCTGCCTCTTCCCAAGATTCATACTTGGAAGGATCATAACCATAAACGATCTTATCACCTTTTCTTTTTGCTGTCACAACTCCGGTATTTGTATTTACTTCAACAATATTTTTACTTTCATCTTCTGTTACAAACGTATATTTTTTTATATCATCCTGACTTAGATTTGTATTATTATAAAAACTAAATTTATCGCCTACATTCATCCAAATGTCTTTATTTGTTATCGTCTTTACCGGAACATTAAATTCCACTGTTGCAGTATAAAGGCTTTTAACATCTGCCGGCATACTATCCATCCAGGCTCTTAACTCATAGTCTCCGGCTTTTGTTAATTTTATTTCAATTCTACTAGCCCCAAAAACACCTTCACTTTCCATAAATTCCATACTTGTTGCTGTCAATTCATACAACTCTGTTGGAACCTTTTTATCCGTTCCTTTATAGACCAGCTCATAGCTCATACTTTTATCCTTATCCGCCTTTTCCGGAATCGGATCATATGCTGTGGAATAAAGAATAAGCTTTCCATTTCCCTGATTATCCACCTCTGCTGAAACTTTCTTTAAATCTTCTTGAAAGTGTCTATCCGTATAATTTTTAACAGAAGTAACTGCTGTACTGGAAGTAATTGCCGGAGGACTTAGAGAAAATTCAAGAGGTATCACAACCTGTAACTCGGCTGGCTTTATTCCGCTTCCTCCCATCTCCTTTAGTTTAGCTTCCATTTTAGCATAACCGGCTCCTACTGCTTGTAATACGCCTCCTACCGCCTGTTCCGTACCAGTTGCTGGTATTTTAAAAACATTTTCATTACTTGAATAAAATTCTAGATCGGTTCCTGAATAATCATATTCATATACATATTCTCCAACAGTTATTGCACTATTTGTCATCGCAATATTTTTAATTGCTATCTGATGACGAACTCCTGGATACTTCATACGTAAGGATGCTCCCTCTGGAAGCTTATCTTCATTTGCACGTAATCGGAAATAATAAGCTGGCTTAGATTGTTCAAGTGGTTTGCTTTTATCTAACTCTAATAATACCTCAACATTAAAGTTAAATTCAAAAGTTCCTTCTGCACTTTGTATAGTACCATTTATTGTAGTAATACCTGGCCCTCTTGCTATCAATTCAATAGAAGTATTACTCTTATTATCAACGGTTGTTTTTACTATTGCTTCCACTACATTTTTAGAATTATCATCATTTAATTTTATAGAGGTACCTGTGCCAGTGACAATTCCTCCATTAGTGATATCATACAAAGATAATGTCTTACGTGGATCTTTCATTGTATAGGTATCTCCACCGGATGCCAACACAAATTTACCATCCCCCGTACTAAAACAATATCTCTGTGTAAACGGTGGCTCTTCTACTTCTGCTTCCGCCGTAATCTTCCCCATCTCCACCCTCTCCGCTATCCCCTCTGGGAATGGCAGGATGCCAAGCAGGAGAATCAGGCACAGTCCAAGCGCCAGCCGCCTTTTCCATCTTCCTTTCTCAAACAAATTCCTTTTCATGTTATGTTTACCTCCTTGTTCCGTTCTATACAGGCGCTGGGAGGCAACACCCTCCCGTTGGTTCGCTACAGGTTCTCTTCTCATATCGGCAGAAATCCTCTTCTTCTTAACGCCAACCCCGTACAGCCGCGCTTCCATTATTCTCCTGCCCTCTGATTTCTGCAGCCAGCCAGCTTCCTTCCAAATATTTCATAGCAAAAGTTTACCAATCCTTTTTGACAATTTTGTGTCATTTCAAATGAAATCCGTTTCTCCCCTTCCTTTTTTTGTAAAGTCCTGCCTGATTACAGAGGATTCCTGTTTTTTTCTTGCAAATCTCCTTTTTTCATGATAAACTGAACTTGACACGAAACTTAGACTCTTTGATTTCGATATAGGTTAGGTGACACATTATGAGGATTGCTGTTTGTGACGACTCGATTATTGAACGAAGCTCTTTTTACGAAATGCTGGTACGCTATTGTACGACCCATTCCATTGAAGCCGGCATCGAACTCTTCGGAAATGGAGAGGATTTCCTTTCTTCCTCCCCATCCGGTAAATATGCCATCATTCTGATGGACATTTTCCTAAAAGGTATGAGCGGCATGGACACCATCCATGAGCTTAGAAAGACGGACACAGACGCTATTGTTATTTTCTGTTCTTCTACAGCGGAACATGCCATTGAAGGCTATTCTGTCCAGGCCACCAATTATCTGTTAAAGCCTGTCAGCTACGTTCGGCTCTCAGAGGCTTTGGATGCGTGTCAGGATCTGCTGTTAGAAAACACACGGACGCTGACGGTATTATCAGACCGCCTTCCGATCCATATTTTACATAAAGCCATCACCTATATCGAGGTGATGAACTCTATGTGTACCATTCATACCGCCACTATGACGGTTCGCACCTACCGCTCCTTAGGAGATCTGGAGTTAGAACTGCCTTCTCCTCCGTTTCTCCGCTGCCATCGAAGCTATTTGCTGAATATGAACCAGGTAGACGTTCCGTTGGATCGGGATTTCCGTCTCAAGGACGGCTCGCTTATCCCGATCAGCAAAAAAGAAAAGGCTAAAATCAAGCAGCTTTATTTCGAGTATCTTTGGAACCAGAATTAACCGTTAACAGGCAAAACCAGGTAGAAAAGAAAGCTTCTCTTCCTTTTGTACCTGGTTCGTTTGATCATTCATCCCAGTTATGATATACCGCCTGTACGTCGTCGTCCTCGTCCAACAGATCCAACGTCCGGTTGAGCTGCTTGATGTCGTTCTCGTCCGTCAGCTCTACCCAGTTTTGCGGAATCATCGTCACCTCTGCCTCCGCCATCGGAATCCCTGCTGCCTCAAGCTTTTCCCGCACCTCGCTGAAGCTGTCCGGATCGGTCAGGATCTCATAGCTGTCCTCTTCCTCGGAAAAATCCTCCGCCCCGGCGTCCAAAGCCAGCATCATCAGCTCGTCGGCATCCATCCTGCATTCCTCCCGATCCACGATGATCTGCCCCTTTTTATCAAACATATACGACACACAGCCCTGTGTCCCTACGTTTCCGCTGCCCTTTGTAAAGGCATTCCGCACATTGGCAGCCGTACGATTTTTATTATCGGTCAGCGCATCGACGATAATCGCGATCCCGCTTGGGCCATAGCCCTCGTAGGTGACATATTCGTAATTGACAGAGTTGGCGTCACCGGCCGCTTTTTTGATTCCTCGGTCAATCGTATCGTTCGGCATGTTGTTGGCCTTTGCCTTGGCAATGACATCACGCAGCTTGCTGTTGTTAGCCGGATCTGCTCCGCCTTCCTTTACCGCTACGGCAATTTCCCGGCCGATCACTGTAAAAATCTTTCCCTTCGCTGCATCGTTTTTTTCCTTTTTGTGTTTGATATTTGCAAATTTAGAATGTCCTGACATCTTTTTTCTCCCTTTCTATTTTTTCTTTATTTTTCTCTACCCTTCTTTATCTTTCTGCAATCTTCTACATCTTTCTTTATCTTTCTGCAACCTTCTACATCTTTCTCTATCCTTATCTGCCAAGCGCTTCCTCAATCTTTTGCATGACCTCTTTCGTCTGCTCGGCGCTGCGGATTGCACACATAATCGTATCGTCCCCGGCAATGCTGCCGACAATTTCCTTGATCTGGAGCGCATCCAGGGCAGCGGCTACGGCCATCGCCATCCCGGAAACCGTATTGATCACGAGAATATTCTGTGCCATATCCATTGAGACAAAGCCGCTTCGCAGCACTCTGGTGTAGCGTTCGTTCATCCCGCTCTCTCCGCTCTGCAAAACAACATATTTTTGTCCCCTGCCGTCTACGCTGATCTTTGTCAGATTTAACTCTCGGATGTCCCTTGACACGGTGGCCTGCGTCACCTGATAGCCCGCCTGTGAAAGCAAATCGGCCAGCTCTTCCTGCGTCTCCACCTCATGCTCCTGGATCAGCTCTATGATTTTATCCTGTCTCCTCGCCTTCATTCCTTCCTCCATTCCAAAGCATCCGTAAATTTTCCAGGATTCCCCTGCTTCCTATTCGGATAAAACGGGTCTGCTGCACGGCTTTTTTTATTTCTACCATATCTCCGGTTTCCAGCAAAATCCCCGTATTTCCATCAAAGCTGACGATTGCCTCCTCCTTTTGGGATTTTTTGCTTTGGGCAATCTCAATCCTTACACAGTCCTCAGCCGAAGCCACAATAC